>JBOEHF010000028.1:0-13361 GCA_050633805.1 Candidatus Nitrosopumilus sp. | reverse complement strand
GCAACGGGCATTCCACAATATCGCCATCAAGTTTTCCAGGTGCGATAGAACCATCTTGATGCACACATAGGTCATCTATTGCATGGTATCCATCTTGGTTGAAGATTGCAATTTGCTTTTCCTCAATTTTAAAGGCCTTACCTTTCCCTTCTGCAATTGATCCTTTTTCAGCTATTTTCTTCCAGGCCAACAAACTGCATCGATTTTTGTCATTTATTTACATTCGCATGATAGAATTTTATAGTAATATCGATGGCTTTGAGTATTGAGTAAAGTAAAGTCTAGTCCAAAATTGATCAAAGAAGGAAAACTGTCTTATGAATGGGCTAGATCTCACATGCAAATTCTTGATAATACAATTAATCGTTATAAAAAAACAAAACCTTTGAAGGGAATCACTTTGGGATTTTGTCTTCATATCACTAAAGAGACATCTGTCTTGCTAATGGGTGCAAAAGAATTGGGTGCAAATGTAGCTTGTTGTGGTGGTAACCCTCTCACAACACAAGATAACATTGCTGCATTTTTAGCATCTCAAGGAATTCATGTTTATTCATGGCATGGTCAATCCGTCAAAGAATATGACTGGTGTATTGATCAAGTGTTAAAACACAGTCCAACAATTCTCACTGATGATGGAGCTGACATGAACATCAAAGCTCATTTTGATAAACGATTCAAAGATATGGAAATTTTAGGAGCCACTGAAGAGACAACTGCTGGTGTAACAAGAATCAGAGCAGTAGAAAACCAGGGAAAACTCCGCTATCCTGTAATCTTGGTAAATGAAGCTTATACAAAACACATGTTTGATAATAGATATGGCACTGGACAAAGTACCATTGATGGTTATCTGCGTGCAATGAATCTCTTGATGGCATCTAAACGTGTTGTAGTTGTAGGTTATGGTTGGGTAGGTCGTGGTGTTGCATCTAGATGCCAAGGAATGGGCTCTAAAGTTATTGTCACTGAAGTAGACCCTGTAAAAGCACTTGAGGCTCACATGGATGGCTTTGAAGTAATGCCAATGGCCCAAGCTGCAAAGATTGGTGATATGTTTATCACGTGTACTGGAATGACCAGTGTAATTCGTAAAGAACACATTATGAAAATGAAAGACGGTGCAATCATGGGCAATGTTGGTCACTTTGATGTAGAGATAGACAGTAAGTTCCTGTTAAAATCTTCAAAATCTGTTAAAGAAGTTAGGCCTAGTCTTGACGAATGTACTTTGAAAAATGGAAAGAAGGTTTACCTGATTGGTCAAGGCCGTTTGGCAAATTTGGTTGCAGCAGAGGGCCACCCTCCAGAAGTTATGGCTCAGTCATTTTCAAATCAAATTCTATCTGTTTTGTATATTCTTAAAAATCACAAAAAGATGGAAAACAAAATTATCAATGTTCCTGAAGAAATTGATCAACAAATTGCAGTTGATGCTCTTAAAGCAATGGATGTCAAAATTGACAAACTTACCCCCGAACAAGTAAAATATGCCAACAACTGGTAAAACTTCTTAACCTCAATCCCGTCATTCTTTGATAACTGATGAACAAAAAAGCGATCATTACAAGTGCACTACCTTATGCAAATGGAGAAATCCATCTGGGTCATGTGGCATCTACATATCTTCCTGCAGATGTAACAACTAGATTCTTGAAACTAAATGAGGTTGAGGCATACTATGTCTGTGCATCTGATGATTTTGGAACCCCAATTCTAATCCAGTCTGAAAAAGAAGGAAAAACTCCTGCCGAATATGTTGCTCATTGGAACAAGCGAGATTATGAGGATTTTTCAGCATTCAATATAGCATTTGACTATTTTTACAAAACAAGTTCTTCAGAAAACATTGCATTTGTTCAAGATGTGTTCAAAAAACTAAATGATGCCGGGCATATCTATGAAAAAGAAATAATCCAATTCTACTGCAATAATGATAAAAAATTCCTCCCTGACAGATATGTGAAAGGTATCTGTCCTTACTGCAAAGCTGAAGATCAATACTCTGATCTTTGTGAAAGTTGTGGTCGTGTTCCTGAAGAAATCACTGATCCTAGATGTTCTCTATGTGGCCAGCCTCCAACTAAAGAAAAAACAAAACACTACTTTTTCAAACTCAAAAACTTTGGAAATTCCTTATCAAAATGGCTGGATGAAAACCAACATCTCCAAAAAGATGTAAAAAAATATGTCCAAAATTGGATAAAGACTGGATTAATTGATTGGGATGTCACAAGAGATATTCCTTGGGGTGTCCCTGTTCCATTAGATGGTGCTGAAGGTAAAGTGTTCTATGGGTGGTTTGATAATCATTTAGCATACATTTCTACTGCAATAAAATTTCTAAACGATAAAGGAATTGATGGGAAAGAATTTTGGAATTCTGCTGACATTTATCATTTCATTGGAAAAGACATTGTGTATCACCATTATCTCTTTTTGCCTGCAATGAGACTGGGCATTGATTCAGAATACAAACTACCTGATTACATTCCAACTCGTGGTCACTTAACATTGCAAGCAAAGAAGATTTCTAAAAGTAGGAATTGGTACATTGGATTAAAGCAATTTTTAGAATATTACCCTGCTGATTATCTTCGATTTTATCTTGTTTCCATAAATCCATACTCGCAAGATGATTTGAATTTTGACTGGGATGATTTTACAACCCGAATCAATTCTGAATTAATTGGAAATCTTGGAAATTTTGTCAACCGTGCACTTGGATTTACAAAAAAAGCATTTGATGGCAAAGTTCCAGAATCTGACACATTTGATGAAAAAGATTTAGAGGCTGAAGGAAAAATCAAGAGCCTTGCATCTGATGTGGGCTCACTAATGGAACAAAATCATCTTGATAGGGCTCTGAAGAAAATTATGGAGTTCTCTTCTTTTTTCAATCAATATTTTCAACACAAAGAGCCTTGGAAAAAAGGTCCAGGAACTGCAAACTGTGTATATCTCTCGGTAAATGCCGCCCGAAGTATGGCCATTGCCCTATATCCATTCTTGCCTGAATCTTCACAAAAAATCTGGACTCAGTTAGGACTGGATGGAGAAATAAGCAACTCTTCTTGGGATGATATCTCTGATTTGGGAATCAATGCAAATCACGAACTTGGTGAGGCATCTCTTCTGTTTACAAAAGTTGAAGAAGCAGATGTTGAAAAACACAAGAGTCAGCTAGGCCCTTCTGAATAACAATGAAACCTATTCCAAGAATTTCTACTAGGGGCTATTATGATCTTTTAAATGGCAATACTCTGAAGAACAATTCTTACTATACATACCCAAAAAACGATTTTAAAAAATTAATTGACTCTAAAGAGATTGTCATAATGATCCATGGCTTAAGAAATGATAATGCCGGTGCTGTTGCTAAAGTTGTTTTAGCAAAAAAACAACTACGGAAATTGGGATATGTTTACCCTGTCATTGGATTTAGTTATGACTCTAACACTACTGGGGCCCATCTGATAAAACATGCAAAACGGGCACTAGCAGTTGGTCAAAAAATTGCAAAGAAAAATGGCAAGAACCTTGGGAAATTCATTGAGGATTTTAAAAAGAACAGCCCGAAAACAAAGATTAGGTTAATGGGTCATTCTTTAGGCTCTCAAGTAATCTTAAGCACTCTTGAATACCTTGCAAAAAAGAAACAAAATGTTGGAATTGTTGAAGGTGCATATTTTTTTGGTGCTTCAATTACTGAAGATGTCCCATCATCAAAAAAATACGGGAAAATTTTACAATCTGTTGTAAATTCAAAAATCATAAATCACTATGCTCCCACAGATGAAGTTCTTGGCTGGGCAGATGATGAAAAGTATGTCAAAGGACCTTTGGGCCTCAATGGCGCAATAGGCAAACCTGTGAAAAAATATCGTCAAAAACTAGTTAAACCGAAAAATCACAGATTTGCCAGTTATGCCGCAGTCTTGAGTTCTTTTCCTTGAATTCCTGTACAAAGTATGATTAGTTCGTGAGCCTTTTATACAAAAAATGGTATTTGTATATTGTAATGGATATTGGAAATTCATCGTCTGGAAACAAGTCAATTTTGTATCATCTTCAGATTTTAGATGAACAGAATGATTTGAGCACAGATCTTTCTGAATACCCTTGTTAAGCCTCACGAATTGTTTTTAGATTGTACTTTTGAAAATGTACTATGATTGGAACTAATTGCGATGTCTGTTTTGCTGGATATCGCCCAGGACAATTGATTTCCTGTGATTAATGCGGTTTAGAATTTTGTGATAGTTGTATTAAAAATCATAAACACTGAAAAGTATTCTGAAAAATTCAAAACTTCATAAGATCCATTCTTGATCAAAAAATATGGTAAGATCTGTAAACTTTGTGGTTTTAGGTAAACAGGATATTGCATCTGATTTTGGAAAAAAAGGTACCGAATCAGATCTCACTCTTTATGATAGAAAAGAGTCTGATATTATCAAAACATGGGTGATTCCTAATGGATTCCCTGATAAAATCCAGCCTCTCTTCCAGGCAATTAATCTGGCTGAATATGTAATATTGCATGTTGATAAATTAGATAAATTTACAGGCGAACAAATCATTGCACTTGATTCATTAAAAAAAGAGAAAGGAATTTTGTCTCATACATTTGATGTTGATGAAACTAAACTGGATATGATGATCAAAGGAACTGTTGTTGAAGGATACACAAAGGTTGATCAAGATAAAATCAAAGAGGAGATGGATGAACTTGGACCGATTACTAATGATGATCCTCCTGAATTACTAATTGATCATTGTTTTGATGTCAAAGGTGTTGGAACTGTCATTCTAGGTAAGGTGACACATGGTACTGTAAAACAATACGATAATCTGAAATTATACCCTGCAGGAATTGATGTTTTAATAAAATCAATCCAAATGCATGATGATCCTGTATCTGAGTCAACATGTCCTGCAAGAGTTGGATTGGCAGTAAAAGGCGCAAAACCTGATGAGGTTAGTCGCGGTGACGTCATATCTGTAGAAAATACAGTTGATGTAAAAACAGAGATTGAACTTGATTTCAAAAAGAGTCCGTTTTACAAAAGTGAAATTGCAGAAAATCAAGGATGCCTAGTTAGTGTTGGTTTGCAAATCAAGGCTGCAAAATTCTCATCCATCTCGCCTCTTAAACTAACATTTGAAAAACCAATTGTTTGTAAAAAAGGGCAAGTTGCAGTTATTCTAAAACCCGAATCTCCGACGATTAGAATTCTTGGCAGTGGGCAAATACAATAGTCTGATTTAATAAAATCAAAAACTGCTAGTGCATATGGGGGAACCTCTACGTGCTTGTCCAATTTGTCCTAATTGTGGTTCAAAGAGATTCGTGAGACTTCCTGGCGAGAAGGTCACTGTAAAATGTCGTTCATGTGAGAAAATCATTGAAATCTAAATCATAGTTAATATTTGCTGAATCTAAAACTAATCCCGAAAAAGGTTCAAGACTCCATGGATCCGATCTAATGTTATAACTCACACATTCTAGAACCTATTATGACAAAAATTCTGGCATACATTGCATCAAGCTTGGATGGGTATGTTGCCAGAGAAGATGGTAGCATTGATTGGCTTCCAGAATCTTCTGAATCAAGTTATGAAACATTTTACAAATCTGTTGATACTGTGATAATGGGTAAAACTACGTATGATCAAGTGTTGACATTTGGAGAATACCCTTACAAGGACAAAAAATCATTTGTTTTCACTAGAACTAGTAAGGATAATGATGACAATGTTGAATTTGTATCTGATGTTGAAAAATTTGTAAAAGATGGTTTTCCTGGAGCAGGAGAAAATATCTGGCTTGTTGGAGGAGCCAAAACTATTCTATCTTTTCTTAAACTAGGAGTGGTAGATGAAATAATCATAACTATTATTCCTGTACTTTTAGGTACGGGAATTTCTTTATTTCAGAATGTAAAAAATAAGATAGATCTTGAATTAATTAATACAGGAAAATATGGTCAGTTAGTTGATTTACATTACAAAGTTTTGAAATGATTTAGGTTTACATCTAAAAAAAATTCAATAATTTTCACAATATTGATGTTAAATTTCTTAAGAAACAACAGACTTAATAGATTATAATTTGTATCTGTATTACTTTTGAAAATTACTAAATTTTTTTCAATTGCAATTTTCGTGTTCATACTTGTTTCTGCTCCAAGTATTAATCATGTATTTGGATCCGAAATAAAATATGATCCCAATGAAGTGGTTGTTAGAAATAATCCTACCATTTGTTCTATTTCGTCAGTTGATTTAGATTTAACAAAAAATCAACTAGAAAAATTTTCTGCACAAACCAGTTCGGCAATAAATGAATGGGAGCAACATCTTAAATCAAAAGCAGGTAAAAATAATTGGTCAAATTGGGAACTTGATCATAAACATTTTAGTTCTGAAAAATTAGATGTGAATTCCCTTGCTGACTGTGATATGGTTGTAGTGTTCTCAAAAAATCCTTCGAATCTTAGTTTTTGGGGTGTACTGGGGGTGGCATTACCTGATTATGAGACAGGTAAAACAATAATTGAAATTTATTACTTGATTCCTAAATTGTGCGATTCTGGAGACCGCGAACGGGAAGGTAATATTATCTATATACTTCAAGTTCCTTGCTATGGAGAAATGATGGTCTCTGATCATCTAGGTGCAGTACTACGTCATGAAATAGGACATGGGCTGGGGTTGGGGCATTACAAGTCATCTGATGAACAAGTAACACTGGATTGGAATAAGGGATTAAGTCCAACTCCATCAATAATGGTGGAGACATCATATGAAAATTCAGATGAGTTAAGAATTGCTCCTAAAGATATATCTAAATTATTTGAGATTTATGGCGATGACGGTTTTTACCTAAATTCTAAAGAAAAACAAGATCTCACTCTTGTAAATCCTTATCTTATCGAACAAGACTATGTTGATCTTAATAACAATGATTACAAATTTACAATACAATATCCTGAAAAATGGGAAGTAGATGACAATGTATCTGTTGTTGATGATTTTACAAGTGTATTGTATATGACCGATAATGAAGATAGCTTAAATCGCTCTCTTGAAATTGGATTTTATAATAAATCACAACTAATTAGTTCTGATGATAATATAATAATTGATGAATTAATTAAAAATGAAAAAAAATATTGTGATGAATTTTTATCTGAAGATTTTAACTTTGATTGTACGAATTTAGTTTTCATAGATTCAAAAATTCAAAACGTTCAAAATAAAAAAATTTACAGCCTTCAAACTATTTGGAATGATGGTACAAGTTATCAAACTATTCACCGGAACTATGTATTTTCAGATGATAAAATCTGGGAAATTTCTGGTTATAGTGCTTTAGCTCCGTATCTTCTAACTAAAAATGTAATGGAGCATTCGATGAACTCCTTCAAACTTGAAACTCCAAATGTCTCTACATTATACACACTAGAAGAAAAAACTCAAGATACTACTTACTTAGAATCAGATAAGGAATCATCTAATTCTAAACTTCCGATTTGGATTCGAACAAATGTAGAATGGTGGGCACAAGGGGTAATAGATGATTCTGAATTTGTGTCTGGAATACAATATTTGATAAAAGAAGGAGTAGTGATTATTCCTGAAACAATAAAACTTGAAGGCGAAATAACCTCTGATGAAATACCATCATGGATAAAAAATAACGCAGAATGGTGGTCTCAAGGTTTACTTACAGATAATGATTTTATCAAAGGGATTCAATTTTTAATAGAACATGGAATTATTGAAGTATGAAGAATTTATCGAACCCAATTATTTGTACCTAATTTTATATCCAAAAAATGATTGAATCTATTTGCATGCAAATTCTTTCTTGCAACAAAAATATAAAATAATCATCATCCTTTTCAAGTTAAAGTTTTTAGATATAGTTATTATCTGGATTAGAGAAAATTTTTGATATGGGATTCAAAAAAGGTATTAACAAATGTGTAGAATGTGAGAAGAAAATGAAAGAGGATCCTGATGAAACAGGAATGTGTAGTAAATGTGGTGCAGCACAAACTCGTATTGAAAAAACAGTTTACAAAGAACTAATCGATGAAGGAAGATTTCCATAATCTGTACTTTTGAATTTAATAATGTAACAAAAAATGATATAAAATTTTTATTCTATGTTGACTCTCTATTGAGATAAAGATTGTTTGGATCCACATAAGAACCCAATTTTTGATAAAAATATTTTTAAAATTATTACATTCAAATAAAATGACTCATAATTTGCATAAAAAATAGTGTCTTAAACAATTAGGATACTTTATCAATGTCAATTTAACTACAGATCATTACATGGTTATATTATATGCAATCATCGGAGCTGTCATTACAGTTAGTGTCCTTTTGCTACGTTATTATCTAGAATCACGAAAAAGAGAAACAAGTAATGATAAATTTTGTTATAATTGTAATCTAAACTTCCCAAATCGCTACAAAGTATGTCCAAAATGTGGGATAAAATTCGGTAGTTGAAAGATTGGGAAAAATTGATTTTTCCTCAAAATATGCCTGAATCTTCAGAAGTCATGTTTATTCTTGGCAGTAGAATCCATTGATGATTCAAGCTAATTGATATATCAAACCAAAATACATTATTTTCAGTGAGTCTTTCTAATTTATTCCAGCAAATTAAAAAACATCAGATTAAATGGATAAGATTACAATTCTGTAATCCATTTGGATTATTGCATCAAATTAGTATTCCTGTCGATGAATTAACCAAAGAATCCCTCGTCCATGGTTTTCCTTTGGATGGCAGCTCCATTGTTGGTTTTAGCAACATTGAAGACTCTGACATTGTCCTTATTCCTGATATATCCACATTTACAATCATCCCTAATTTTTTTGATGTTGACAACAGAGAATCAAATCAATATGATTCTAAAGCAGCAAGAATGTTTGTATCTATTCATCACGGTTATGGACAAGGACAATTCCCTCGTGACCCTAGATTCATTGCACAAAAGGCTGAAAAGTTCTCTAAACAATCTGGTTTTGATAAAACATACTGGGCTGCTGAACTGGAATTCTTTATTTTTGATGAAATGAAATCGTTGAAAAATTCTAATGATATAATTTCAAAAGAAGCTCCCTGGACTACAGACAATCCTGATAATATTAATTTCAAACAGGGTTATTACCGCGATTCACCATCTGATACTTTGGTAAATTTCCGTGATGAAGTTTGTGATATACTACATGAAAATTTCAAAATTAAAACAGTTGCTCATCATCACGAAGTAGCAACTGCAGGTCAAAGTGAGATTGTCATGAAATATTCTGGCCTAGTTCAAATGGCAGATAGTTTTGTCACGGGTGTCAAGACCATAAGAGAGGTTGCATCTAGACGAAATAAAATTGCAAGTTTTGATCCAAAGCCAATGCCCAAAGATAACGGCTCAGCGGTTCATATCAATCAAAGCATATGGAAAACTAAAAACAAAAAACCTTCTAATGTATTTTATGATGAATCAGACAAGTACGCAGAATTAAGCCAAACTGCACACTACTATATTGGAGGTCTATTAGAACACGCAAAATCTCTTTGTGCAATTACAAATCCAACTGATCAATCATACAAACGATTAGTTCCTGGGTATGAGGCACCAACCAATATTGCATGGGGGAAAATGAATCGTACAGTTAGCGTAAGAATTCCAGCTCATAACAAAAAACGACCAGAAAACAAACGAATTGAATATCGTCCTCCAGACCCTACATCCAATGTATATCTTGTAGAATCTGCTTTGTTACTTGCAGGATTGGATGGTATAAAAAAGAAAATTCAGCCACCAAATCCTGTTGACGTTAATACTTACAAATTATCAGATAATGAAATGAAAAAATATTCTATATCCAAGTTACCAGTTTCACTTCAAGAATCTATTGATTCCTTCAAATCAGATAATGATTTTCTAAAACCTGTTTTTGATAAGGGCTTTATTGACATGTATCTAACTTATTTAAAATAATTAAATGGATAGTTAAAGACCAGATTATTGCAGGAATACAATAAAATTTAGCTAGACAAGATATCCATAAAACAAACAAGTTTAAAATCAAACAGCCTTATTCATTTGTCATCATATTTTCTTATTAATCAGATGTTCTATATTCAAAATAGTTAAAATGAAAGCCTCAGATCTTTTGGTAAAATGTTTAGAATCTGAAGGTGTTGAATACATTTTTGGCATTCCTGGTGAAGAAAATGCTGATTTAATGATGTCTCTATCTGATTCAAAAATCCAATTTATTCTGACAAGACATGAACAAGGAGCTGCCTTTATGGCTGACGTATATGGTAGACTTACTGGAAAGGTAGGTGTTTGTCTAGCTACGCTTGGACCTGGTGCAACAAATCTTGTAACAGGTGTTGCAAATGCAAATATGGATAGATCCAGATTGTTGGCCATAACCGGACAGACTGATTCTCATCTATTACACAAAGAATCACATCAGAATCTTGATGTGGTAAAAATGTTTGAACCAATTACAAAATGGTCTTGGTCAATTCGGAATGCAAAAAATATTCCTGAAATAGTAAGGAGAGCATTTAAGATTGCACTAACAGAAAAACCTGGGGCTACCCATATTGAATTGCCTCAAGATATTGCAAAACAGGAATCTGATATTCCTCCCATTGGATTTCAGGAAATTTTTAGAGCCAAAGCCAATCAGAATCAGATAAAAAAAGCGGCAGAATTGATTCTTGCTTCGAAAAAACCTCTGTTATTTGTGGGAAATGGATGTGCAAGAGAAGATGCAAGTTTGCAAATAAGAAAGTTTGTTGAAAAAACTAAGATTTTCTCAATTAACACGTTTATGGGAAAAGGAATTATTCCTGATTTTTATGATACGCACTTGCAAACAATAGGTATCAAAGATGCAGATCATGCCCTACAAGCGGTACTTGAGGCTGATGTCATTATCTCGGTAGGTTATGATTTAGTTGAATACACACCAAGAATGTGGAATACCAAATTAGATAAAAAAATTATCCATATTGATTTTACTCCATCTGAAGTATATACGTTCTATCGACCTGATGTAGAAATCGACTCAGATATTGGATCTGCAATGGAATCCATTCTAGATGAATTAGAAAAACTACAACTAGAAAATCCTTCTTTAGATTCATTTCCACGAAAAGAAGTTCCTGAGATATTCAAAAAAGTACGATCTGAAATAATAAATCGAATTGAAATTTTCAAAGATGATAATTCATTTCCAATTAAACCTGAAAAATTAATCTGTGATGTTAGAAAAAAATTGAATTCTGATGATATTGTAATTTCTGATGTTGGAACACATAAACTATGGATATCAAAAATTTTTCAAACCTTTGAACCCAATACCTGTATTATACCAAATGGTTTTGCATCAATGGGTTTTGCCTTACCTGGAGCAATATCTGCTAAAATAATTTATCCAGAAAAACTGATTGTTGCAATGACTGGTGATGGAGGATTTTTGATGAATGTACAAGAGTTAGAAACTGCAGTACGACTAAAACTATCTATCATTGTAATTGTATGGGTTGATAATGATTTGAATTTAATATCTACCAAACAAAAACACGAGTTTGGAACAAGCATGTTCACTGAATTTGGAAATCCAGATTTTATTCAAATTACCGAAAGTTTTGGGGCTAAAGGTTTTCACGTGAAATCCACTGAGGAATTTTCACAAACCTTGGAAAACATAAAATCAATTCATGATAAACCTATAGTCATTGCTATAGATGTAGACTATTCTAGAAATGAAGTACTACTTGATGATTCATTTCCACCTTATGTTGATTCTTTAAAATCTAAAACATAAAAAAATCTATGATATTGATATTTACTTAGACAATCAATCTCAACATTCCTTCTACACATTAAGATGATATCTAAAAATTCAACTCTAAAAAAGAAAAAACCAAAATCATTTATGGTATTTCTATGTCTGAGAATCATTGAACAAAATTCTGGTTTTGACAACTCTTTCAACAGTATTGTTGCTAGGTAATTTTGGAATTAATTCAATTGTATATGCTAATCCTTTCTTTGAAGGAGGACAATTTACTTCAAATGGAATAGAATGGTGCGAAGAAAATCTCCCATTATATGAGATTCTAGGTGAGAAATTTTTTGAGCATCATAAACATTCTTTAGAATCAAGGGTTTGTGCTTCACTTTATGAAGATCCTCTGTGGCATAATGATGGTCAAGACAGAATTCAAAAACTAATTGAAAAAAGTAGATATTATTCTCAACTAGAAATTAATGAGAGTATTGAAGAATCTCAAACAGGTATAATCGATACAAATCCAGTTGCAAACCAAAATGAAATTATTTTACAAGGGATGACTGAAAATGGACAAGTTTCTGTAAAATTGATTACTACAGAACCTCTTGCAAATAATTCACTATCTTTTGATATTTTTTTCCTTGATTCAAATTCCTCTCCTATTCATAATGTCAATTATAGTGTAGAGGCAACTCAAAATGAATATCAAGTTATGAATAGTGATGGATACTCTAAGAATGGATTTGTTAATTTATCTACGCTTCCTTTATCTTCTAATGAACAGGTAACAATCAATGTAACAATTAATGGAATTGGATTACCTGANNAAAGGACAGATAATTATGTTTAATGTAGTTCCCGAATTTGGTACTATGGTAATGATGATCTTGATTATATCTATAATTTCAAGTATCGTTCTATCTCGACACACTATAATCAAATTTTAATCTACTATAGTTATGTTGGTCATATTAAGACATATTTTCTTATTCTATTTTTAGAATACATTAAACTTGGTTAATTTCTAACATAGATGTATTGGATTCATATTTTTTTGAATATGTTTTCAATCCTTATCTGAATAACACAATATGTAATTCTCATCTTGTAGAATAACTAGATAGAATCAATCAACCCTTTAAATCAAAAAATTATTGTGACTTTACAATGACAAAATTAAGTCTGGTTGTTTTCATTGCAGCAATCATGGTTGTTGGAGTAATTGGAACTGGTTCAATTCAAAACGCCGAAGCCCTAAAAGGAAAAGGTGTTGGAATTTCTCAATACGGTTCTAGTACTGACATCTGTGGATTGGTGCATTGTTCAGAATATCCAGGTGGCAAAGAAGCATATCAAGAAAATTGGTCTTCTTCTTATAGAAACCAAGATGCTGTTTCTACAGTATCTCAACAAGAAACCAAGGAAATTCCTTCGATTTCAGTTTCTACACATAATGCTGATGAAGAATTTCCAGCACAGTTAGATGTATTTATCCACAAGTTTGAACTTGA
>JBOEHF010000027.1:0-5956 GCA_050633805.1 Candidatus Nitrosopumilus sp. | reverse complement strand
TTCTGGGGTTCAGTTCAAGCACTTCGAGTGATGAAGGAAGGGGGGAAAATTATTACAATTTCAACATTCTTTACAGAAGAAAAGCCATTAGAACAAAGGCCTTACAGATTTAGAAGTCCATACACTGCATCACAAGGTGCAAAGAACAGATTAGCTGAATGCATGTCATGGGAATTGACAGACAAGGGAATCATCTCAATTGCAACAAACCCAGGTCCAGTACATTCAGATAGAATTTACAAAACAGTTTATCCCAAAGCTGCTGCAGAATTCATGAGAGTTAGCGGTTTTGAAGATTTGACCCCAATAGAAGTTGAACAGGCAAAAGATGATTTGTTAGAGTGCATTCAAGCTGATGGAATCGACAAAGAAGGAATTGCAAAGACTGCANNGCAAAACTTACAGAGACATTCACCAGCCTATTAACAAAAATTCAAACAATTGCAGAAAAAGTTCAAAACAACACATCACACATGATTGCAAACAGAGAATTTTTGTCACAATCACAAGTTGCTGAATCAGTTCTCAACTTGTGTGATGATGAGATTGCAAAAATCATCAATGGGAAAGTCATTCCAGGTGACAGAGTATTTTATCCAGTAAAACCACATGTCGGAACAACAACACCAGGAGTTCATCAACCAGACTTTACAGGAAAAGCAGTTGTCTTTACAATTGATGCAACTGACAAGACAGATGCTGAAAGAGTAGAATTTTTGGCACAACATGTTGAGAAAAACGGAGGCAAAGTTGCATGCTTCATTTCACAATCAACTCCGCAAGAACTTCAAGATTACATTAGCGGAAAATTCCATTCACATGTTGTAGACATTACAAGTCAGGATGAGGTTGGAAAATGGCTAAACACTGCTAAAACCAACATCGGGGAAATTTTGGGCGTAATTCACATTACAGGGAAACTACCAGAAGTTGGAAAATTAACAGAATTAAACAGGGCAGGCTGGGAAGAACTGGTCGCAAAATTCATCTCAACGCCTGCAAATGTTGCCCAAAGATCACTAGAGCAATTCGTCCCAGGAGGAGGCAAAGACCCAAGACTCTACAAAGATACCAAGGGCTCCATCATGATTATTGGTCCAGATTTGCCAATTGGACGCAAAGTAACTGGAACCCAAAGAGCACAAGTAGAAGTGTTCAGAGGGGCATTAAGACCATTTACCACAACAGTAAACCAAGAACTCAGTGACGTACTAAAATCAAGAATCAGGATGTTTACAATTTTCCCAGGTTCAGTTACAGGATCAGAACCAAATAATCAGAAAATTGCAGACGCATTTAATTTCCTAGTATCAGAGAACTCTGCTTCATCTTCAGAAGTAACTTTCTGTGTTGATGAATCAAGATAAGAATGAAGAAATTTTCTGATTTCAGAGTGGGGGACGCATTTTATTCCACATGCAGTGTTTCAGATAAAGAATTAGAAGAGTATCTAAAGTTCTCCAGAGTAAAAAATGCATTCTTGGAGGATAAGAGAAAAGGAGAGCAGCAATTAGTTTCAGGAAGAGCAGCTTTGTCTAGAATGGAGGGTGAATTTACAAGACTGAATCAAATTTATGGAAATGACATCATTTTGATTGGCACAGATGGAGATTCAGAGTGGGAAAACAGAAGTACAAGATTTCTTAAGCCATTATACACTGATCAAGTATTGAAATTAAAATTTACAGTATCACAAAAAGAAGACGTAGATGACGAGTATGGTAAAATCTTTGTAGATTATGAAGGAACAAATCAAGAAGATGAAACCATATTGATTTCAAAGAAGAACATCTACAGAATCAAAAAAGAGCCACCTAGATAAAATTAATCTTCAGAATCTTCATCGTTTCTTCTTGAAGGTCTCACGGGAATGTATATTATTGTCATAGTAGTGATTTAGAAATTTTGTATTTAACATAGACGAAGAAATCATACTTTTCTAAAAGATAGTAACAGAAGAGCCACCTGAAACAGCCAAAACTACTCCAATAAACAACATCAATGATAACACCCTCCTTCAAAAAATTCAGTCTGACTTACAACAATGAAAATGATTCCAATAACTAGCAAATGCAAAGAATGTACAGCGGCCATAATTTAGTTCAAAAATTGAATCTTTACAAAAATATTGTGTTGGCAGAATTGTTGTTTTAGTTCAGTTTTCTTAAATTAGAATTATGTGGGTTTGGTTGTTAAAAGATGGCAATTAGATTTGTGGTGAATCACATTTATGATATCATCGAAAAGTGTAATTTCTTCCATGGATAGTTTTGGATAGTCCACAATTAGCAAATCAATTTTATTATCTTTTACATAATCAACTACCCAATGTGAAATATTGTCAGTTAACGCCAATTTTGTCTTAATTTGAACTCCTTGTTTATTGGCAACCTTCTTCCAGTTTTCTAATTCTGTTTTAAGTTTTTTAATCTGATTTTGTGTTGTTTTTTTGTCTGACTTTGTTTCAAAAAAATAAAACTTTGGAGGAGTTTTATACATGCATTCTACCACAGTCAATTCCGAATCAAATTTTTTTGCCATTTCAAGACCAAGTTCAAAGGATTTCTTGGTATGCGTAGGGGTAATAATTGCAACAGCTATTTTCTGAAATGCCATATTACCAATTCATTACAAGTTCTCTATTTGTTGTTATGCTCCTTTAGTAACAAGAACAGGACATTTTGCATGTGAAAGTACTCCATTTACGACACTTCCCAACACAAGTTTTCTAAAACCCGTTCTTCCATGGGAGCCAATTACAATCAGATCCACACCATTACTTTCTGCAAAAGCAGTAATTCCATCATGTGTTGAAGGGTTGTGAATTATCTTCATTGAAAAGGAGACGTTTTTAGCATTTGCTTGACTTTCTAAATTCTTGAGTAATGTAGTAGCAGCATCCTCTTCTTCATCCTGAATTTCCTGCATTCTTTCAAGGGAGATTCCTGTCGAATCAGATACTTTTGATTGTATGATAGTCAGAACGATTAGTTGTGATTCAAATTTTTCTGCAACCTCCAATCCCTTCTCAAAGGCTTTTTGAGAGAATTCAGAACCATCAAAAGGGATCAAAATCTTTTTCAATACCATAGTCTGTTTTTTTTAGAATTTATACTATTAGATGCAATCTAAAAAGTTCTGATCATCTGAAGTTTCAACATAGGTCATGTTCAATTTCACTATATGGCATATACGTGTAGGGGCTATATAGTAAGTAAAATACAGGAGAGCCGACTAGTCTCCCCCGCCTCTAGATCATAAGACCTAGCGAACACTGTGTATTACAAAATTTGTATAAAAGCACATAGAAATTTTTGAGGCTAAAACCCTAATGAGTTGCCAGACAAGGAATCAAAGAATAGTTTTCCAGCTGCAATTAGAATAACAACCGAAACTAGAATTTGCAAATAACGTTCTTTGACATCAATTGATAATCTTGCACCCACTAGTCCGCCAAAAAATGAACCAACTGCAAGTAATCCGGCTTGAAGAAAATCAGGGTGCCCCAACAAACTATGAACTATAACTCCAGAAAACGAAGCAAATAGCAGAATCATTTGAGATGTCGGGGCAGCCTTTTTCATTGCCATTCCCATTCCAACAATCATTAAAGGAACAAAGATTATTCCACCACCAATTCCAAAAAATGAAGAAATGATTCCTGCAAAAAAGCTTGCACCAATTGCAAAAACCGTCATTTGTTTTGAAATAGTTTTTTCTTTTGCTTCAATTTTTTTTCTTAAAAATACATATGCAGCAGATGCAATTAGTACAAAGCCAAATAGTATTTTAAAAATATCTGGAGCAACATCGGTTGAAAACAATGCACCGAAAACAGTTCCAGGGATTGAAAGTAAACCAAGTTTAAGACCCAAAGGGTATACTATTCGTTTTTGTTTAGAATAAGAAATAGTAGATGCAATTGCATTGCTCAATGCTGCAAACAAACTATTGCTTGCAGCAGATGTTGGTGGAAATCCAAGAAATGTCAATACAGGTACAACAATCACCCCACCACCAAGACCAATCATAGAACCTAATATTCCAGCTACAAATCCTAATGGTATTAGCCATAATTGATCAATCATTGTAATGTCAATCAAAGAATTTTCTATTATTTAATCAAACTACTTTAGGATAATTAATGTCTGTAAAATAGAATTCTCATTAGGGGTAATTTCTAAAGTAATTTGGGAAGTTCCTAAATCATCGACTTGGGATTTGATTCCACGTTCATCAGAATCAGAATAAAATTTGCGAGTAAGTTCCACCCATGCAGAAATTGATTCTACATCATCATCAGATTTCTCCTCCTCCCAACAGTCACAAACAAGGGTTTCAATCATGGTCTCAAATATTGCAAGTACCTCATCAGAGTTTGAGTCCAAAGTTTTTGTTTCGATGTTGGCTATCGCCACAACAGGTGATTGTGTGTCACCACCAATGTTGATATTCCCAAGTGTGATGCCTTCATAGTTCATAACAGCAGTTGTAGTGCAATATTCCACAGTTCGTGGCAATCCTTTCTCAAAATATGTACAGTATTCACTGATTGTGTGATCAGTTATAGGAGAAGGCGCAGAAACAACAATATTTTTCTCAGCTAGAGTATCTTGAATTTTTTCTATGTCATAGTATGTAAAACCTGAATCGTAAATTGATTGGGATGCAGTCTCGTTAGTTTCATTTGTCAACATAGAAGATAATAAAATAATTAAAGCAATTCCAACAATGACTGGAATCACAATTAACTTGTTCATAGTTTACAAATTTTTTCATTCAAAGATAAGGCTTTGCAATATCAAATTGAAATAATTGCCAACTTGGAGTCTTTAGTGATATTATTTTGATCAATAAATCCAGATGTTACTTCAAGGACATATGTCGCCTCATTTTCAGGTACAACACTTTGACAACCAGCAATCTCCACTACAGTTTTACATGGAGGGACATCTTTTTCAATATGTACGACATTTCCATCAGCATCAAACCAAATCATATCTAAAGAGAATTGCATGTTTAGCATCCAAAGAGAATACAGTCCAGGTTTGTCAAATACAAAAATCATTCCCTGATCAGAAGGCAGTGGATCTTGGAACATTAATCCACGAACACGTCTTGGTTCAGAGTCTGCAATTTGCACTTCAAGCGCCACATCATCAACCATAATTGTGCCTCTTGGGAATTCAACAGATTCAAGTTTACTATCACTTGGCAAAGTGTACATTCCAATGACACCAATAATTACAGCAGCTATAGTAATTGGGATTAATGCTTGGGCACGAGTAGTCATAAATGAAATTGCTCCAATCCTTTTAAAAACTAAAGGAGATTACATTACAGAATTCTTAAAATCGCTAATTGAGGACATTGTATTTTTTGTGTGGAGACCAATATCATGTAATGTAGCACCATTGTATTTTTTCTCCAAGTATCGTCCAGCAACAATCATTGGGCCGCCAACTGCACAAGTCACTCCAGTAGGTTCAGGAACCCACAACATCAAAAACCCAATTTTTTGGAGTTTTTTGCCAGGGGCAGGAGCCTTTTGCAGAGATCCTAATGAGCGTGCTGTATGAGTATCATCCATTGTTGTAACCTCAGCATACAAATTTGCCCTGCGTTTTGCAGAATCAGAGAATTTTCTCAATTTGTCTAGACGCTCCTTAAGGGGATCAACCATTCCAACCTTAATTCAGAAAAAAATAGTTAAGAATCAAAGATCAACTCAGATAACTTCCGAGTCAACAAAGAGTAACTAAATTCAACCTAAAAACACTCAATTATACTCGTTTTTCTTTAGTTACAAGAAAAGCATGAAATCTAAAAATTCAAAAAGACTTGATTCAATCAAGGCAGCACATCAGTCAGAGAGGGCACGTTCTAGTACAAGGATGGAGGATTATTTAGAAATTATATCAGAACTAGTAGAATTGAAAGGTTATGCTACAACATT
>JBOEHF010000026.1:0-2365 GCA_050633805.1 Candidatus Nitrosopumilus sp. | reverse complement strand
CTTTCCGGAGATCTTACAAACAATCCTACGGCTCAGGACATTTTAGATAAAATTGAGAAAAGCAAGAAATGGATTGCAAAAATTCAAGAAAGAAATTTTGAAGCCTCAGAAAGACAACGAGAACTAGAAGAGAAAAGAGTAGAAGTACTCCAACACTTGAATGCAGATTTGAAGAAATGGGAGGATTTGTGGGGATATTATACATTTGATAAAATGCTAGAGCGTGCACTTGAAGATAGCCCTGCAAAACACACTGATACCATTTACGATCATCCTCTAAAGTTTACTGCATCAAAGATTAACGCAGGACGTGCTGCTCTGGCTCAAGTAGTTGAAAATGGCGGAGGTCCTGAAGAGGCAAGAGATGCGTTTGCAAACGCTGCAAAGATAACTCATGCAGAGATGATATATGCCAATGCCATATTCAATGTTCTAAATGGTAATGCATACTATAATCAACAGGTACTGTTTGAATCAGATGGACAATTTAATCTAAATTTGTCAGAGGAACAACTACGCAAATACTATCTTGATTATAGAACCAACCCTAGTTATCTGTCTGCAAATCCCGACGACACAACATCTTGGGAAGATTTGAGTAAAACTAATCCTGATACTCAATGTAGAGACGAATACATTCTGATATACAGAAATCATGCAGATGACTATGTCTGTGTTACTGAATATACTTCAGAAATGTGGCAACGACATGGAATGGGAAGTCCAGTTAACAAGGAGGCATCATCAATTCCAGATGAACTGACAAGAATTCAGCTAGACTATGATAGGATAAATGAAAAAATATCGTCCATTAATCTAAAAATTCAAAAAATTTATGACAACTATGACATCCAAGTCCAAAACATGGAGAAAAAATATGATCATCTGTTTGTACAAATGGATCAAAAACAAAAAGATGAGGAGAAACTTGTCTTAAACAAACTAAACTCTGATGAAATAGACGCTGAAAATTTTAGTGCTCAAATTATGGATATTCGTGAAAAATACAATGAAGTTGAGAAAAATATGATCAAAGAAAAATTCCAAACTTTGGATATTGTGGAAAAATCCCTGAAAGAAAATCTAGAGACATTGATGTCAAAATATGAACATGATTCTGAAATCAAGATTGCATGGAATGATTCACAAAATACCTATAGTGTAATAATGAATGCATGAATAACTGAAAATGAAAACTAGACTTTTGTATCTCTAAAAATCACCCATTGCAGGATTTTTTTGAAAAGACTTTATCATTTTGTTGAAAACCGCGAAAGATATCGCTGCACCAAGGCTTGCAAATACAATCATTGCAATGGTGTAATCTACACTTGTAAAATCCAACATACTCGAGTATGGATCAAAGTATGGAGTGCCAGAACCTGCACCCGGATTTGAAACCACGGAATCAACCTTTGTTTTTGCCATGTATAGAGATTCATCTATTGAATTTACAAGACCAGTTCCAGAAATTTTTATTGGCAAACCAAAGTCTGAATACCAATTTTTTATTGGGTTGAGCAAACTGCTTTCAGCAGACATTATCACAAGTGATAATGCGGTAACCGCTGATGCAACTCCCATCCCAAAGAACTTTGAGATAGATTGAAACGAACGTGCAAGCGACTTGCTCTGTTTTGTTTTTTCAGTGATCTTTGATGGAGTAATTACGATTGCAAGGTTTGTAGTCTTGTAATAGTTCATGTCTCGTGCCTTGCAGTTTTTTTCTGTTTTTGAAATCTGTATCAGGTCAATCTTTTGCATTTTTTCCAAATAATATTTTACTAGCTGCAATGACGTGTCTGTTTTTTGTGCAATCTCGTTTGCAGTCAACTCGTTATGAAACAATAAATTTAAAATTTCTATGCTTGACTTGTTTGAGATAACTTTGGCTAGAATTTTCATTTTCTCATCATCCAAGGAAAAAATATTTACAGAATTCTCTGTATTGTAATTTACGTCACTCATAGATGCTATATTATACGGAAATATGATATGTAAGTTTTAGTGAAATGATTATTTCATCAAACGCTTTATGCAAAATTGTCGTAACTAGTTCAATGAATGGAAAAAAAACAATGATTGCAACAGGAGTAATGTTGAGTCTTTTGATATTGCCTTCTGTTAGTATGGCCTTTGCACAATATCTTCCAACTTCTGGTACCACTGGACTTGATGACATTCTAGATCTTCAACAAGAGAGGGTTAGAATTGCCCAAGAAAATCCTGGCACTGGTTCTGGAACTCCCATGTTTGCATTAGATGGAGTTTTTGGAGCACTTGTTTTGTCTACAGGTGTGTTTGGTGGAATTGCTTCTGCATTTTTTGTCATGGGACGCAAGGGGAAATACGCTCTAATGGGAAG
>JBOEHF010000025.1:0-4312 GCA_050633805.1 Candidatus Nitrosopumilus sp. | reverse complement strand
CAAGGTTCTGTTATTGAAACTCCTTGTAATGAATGTAAAGGACAAGGAAAGAAAAAAGGATCAAAAACTGTAACATTTGATATCCCACCAGGAATTGATTCAGGTGACTATACGGTTCCTGAAGAAGGAAATGAAATTCCTGATGGAGTTAATGGTGATTTAATAGTCCGAGTCAAAGTTCAATCTCATTCAAAATTTAATAGAGATGGAAAAGACATTTTCTATGATCATGATGTTTCAATGATTGATGCTGCATTAGGATGTGAAATTATTGTTCCAACTTTGGAGGGAACAGAAAAAATTAAAGTTGATTCTGGCAGTCAACCTAATACCATAATCAAACTAAAGGGAAAGGGAGTTACGCATATCAACTATAGGGGCAAAGGAGATCAATTTGTCAGAATTGTGGTTAATGTGCCTAAAAAACTCAGTAAACATCAAAAAAACCTTTTAGATGAATTTAGAAAAACAAGTGACTAAAATGAAAATTGCACTAGATGTAGATGGTGTACTTGCAGATGTAATTATATCGTGGTTGAATTATAATAATTCTATCAGACCAAAAATTGCTAAACATCAAATTACAAATTGGGAATTTTGGAAAGAGTTCCAAATAGATCCTTTTGATTTTTATGCTGAATTAAGCTCATGTTGGAAAAATTGGGTGTCAATACCTACCACAGAAACAAATCTTTCATCAATAACAAAATCGCTTTCTAATATGGGCCAAGTTGATATTGTAACAGCTAGAGAGCGTTCCACTGATTCTTTTGTGAAATCTTGGCTAGATCATCATAATATTTCATATGATAATTACGTATCTGTAATCGATGGTCCTATGAAAGCAAATTTAGATTATGATGTTTTCATTGATGATTCTCCTCTTAATGCAAAAAAATTTATCAAAAATGATAAAAAAGTAATTTTGTATTCACAACCCTGGAATCAACATATTTCTGAAAATCAAATTAATAGAGTTTCAAATCTTTCTGAGGCAGTTAATAAAATTAAATCTGTTTAATCTTTTTCAAATTTTCTCATGTTAACTTGATGACCATTTCTAATATGCGTAGAATGTATTGTGTTTATCAATTCTCCAATTTTTTCTTCATTATAGAATTTAGTATTATATCTTCCAAGGATTTTATTACAATTTGAACAATAAATTTCTTTAAATTCCATTTTATCACTCGATTGATTTTATATGGTTGTTTTCAAGTATAATAAAGAAACTTATTTCAGATTTCAAAATTTTTCAATGCGGGAGTCACCCAGCCTGGTCAACGGTGTAAGGTTCAGATCCTTATCTTCTAGGAGTTCGTGGGTTCAAATCCCACTTCCCGCACTAATTAATCACAAATTTTCTATTTTCTTTTTGATATTTTTTAAAAGAATGTTGTTAATTGTTTCACCAGATACTTTGCCTCTTAATTCTTTCATAGCAATTCCCATTAGAGGTCCAACAGATCTTTCTTTTTGGTTTTTAATTATACTCTCATTTTTCTCTACAATTCCTTCAATAATTTTTTCTAATTCATCTTCATTAACAGATTCAATTGATGCATTCTTCATTGCTTCTTCCACTGTTTTTGATTTTCCAGCCATTATATCTTCAAATATTATCTCAATAGATTCCTTAGCGATTTTCCCTTCATCTAATAGTTGAAATAATTTGAAAATTTCTTCATTCTTTAATAAATTAGAGTCTAATCCATTTCTTTCTAAATTTGTAATAGAAGAACAAAGGATAGATGCAACAAATGTTGGATTAGTATTTACTTCTCCAACAATTTTTTCAAATAATTCAATATATCGAGAATCAAAAATCTGTTCAGCAAGCTGAGGATTGATTTTGTATTTTGTTTCTAACTCTTTAATAGATTCATCCCAAGATTTTGGAATATTATTTTCAGCTTCTGATAATTCATCTTTTGTAATTATAATTGGAGGGATATCTGTTTCAGGATACATTCGTGCAGCTCCTGGTCTTGGTCTAAGAAATTTGGTTTCTCCAGATTGTGTGGCCAATCTAGTGTCTATTGGAATGCCATGATCTTTGATATACTCTATTCTTAAAATAATCTGTTCTAGAACGGTATGAATTTTTTCTTTAGGTGCTGCTAAAATCAAGAACGCATCATTATCATTAATTTCTGCAAATTTCTTTAGTTTATCCAAATCTGATTCTTCAACTCCATAATTCGGCAACTCATCTGAATGGAATACACCTCCAATACCAAAAAATCTGACTAACTCGGCGATTTCTCTTCCTAGTCGTATTCCCTCATAAGGTGAATATCCAAACATACCTTCCATATTTCTAAAAGCCATGCTCATAATTCTCTGGTTTTTCTTTATTGCATTTTGAATAATTTTTGATTTACATTTTGAAAACAACTCTGTAATGTCTTTTTTATCCTCATTAACAAATTTCCAATCCTTCTCTTGGATTTTTTTTGATATTTGTAGTAGACCATGTTGTCTTTTTGCTTCATATTCTACAACTTTTTCTAACTGATCTAATTGCTGTACCCCTTTTACCTCGATTACAACACCTCCTCCATCTTTGATTGAAACATTCACATCTTGTCTGATTGATCCTAATCCTCTTCTCACTTTTTTTGTACTTCTTAAAATCCTCCCTAAAGATAATGCAATTTTTTTAATTTCTGGTAAATCTACTTCAAATGGCTCTGTTGCAATCTCAACTAAAGGAATACCTAGACGTTCCAAGCCAAATTTTCTTATCAAACCTTCATCTCCTAAATTTTTAGCAGCATCTTCTTCAAGACAAATTGATTGAATTCCTATATTTGTCTCTCCTGCAGTGAAAAATCCTCCCTGTGAAATTAACATTGTTCGCTGAAATCCTGTTGTATTAGAACCATCAATCACTGTTTTTCTCATAGGATAAATTTCATCGAAAATACTTGATTTTAAAGTAGAAGATATTATCAGTGCAATTTTTCTTGCATCTTTATCCAATTCATGAGGTGGTTCTTCGTCTTGTTCTACTAAACAACTGCTTTCATGATTTGCATAATACATTATTGTTTTAGATTTTGTACTTTCAAATAATGCAGCAGGATCAAACTCTCCTAATTCACTTTTTGATGCTCGTAATTTCCTTTGAAATTTGATTGAATACTCGTCTGATTCAATAGGATTACAGTTACAAAATAATTTCTTATTTGTTGCAAGTTGTTGGTGAATTTCTAATCCTACTTTGACTCCTATATTATTAATTGAAAAATTTTCCATACTGACTCCTATTATGTTGAAAATTCAGATGCAATTCTATTTTGCATAATTTCCTTTATTTCATCAGGATTTTCAGTGTTTCCAGTTACCCACATTGCTTTAACTAGTGCGATTTCAGGGATCATAGTTTCTAGAGGAATTATTCCTAAATCCAGTAAATCTCTACCACTTTCATAAACTGTCATTCTCACTCTGCCATCTATACACTGTGAAGTCATTCCCATAAAGATGCTATTTTCATTTGCCATTTTTATCATTGGATACATATTTTCCCCAATGTGTCCTAAACCAGTTCCTTCAAAAATTATTGCTTTATAGTTAGAATCTATAATATTTTTTAACAAAGATGGATCATATCCCGGATGATATTTTACTAGTGCAACTTTTTCATTAATTTTTATTTTTGGTGTGAATTCTTTTTTTGTAAAAAAATCTGTTTTCATATTTTTATGAATTTCATTATTTACAACTAAAAATGCAGGATCATCCCCAATTGTTTGGAATGCCCCTCTCTTACTAGTGTGATTTTTTCTTACTCTTGTTCCTATATGACATGCAATTGCTTCATCATTTTTATCTTGATGCATGACAACGTATATGCCATTTGTTTTACATTCAGTAAGAAATTTTGTAGCACCAATTAGATTTAATGCTGCATCTGATGATGCACGATCTGAAGATCTTTGTGAACCTACCAATGTTATTGGTATTGGAAAACCTGCTAGTGAAAAAGAAAGATATGATGAAGTGTAATGCATGGTATCTGTTCCATGTGCAACTATAATTCCTGAATAATCTGATGTGGAATATTGGTTAATCTCTTCAGCAATTTTCAACCAATGTTCAGGCATAATATTTTCTGAATATTCTGAAAATAATACTTTAGTCTCAATATTTGCAATTTTAGCAAGCTCCGGAACAGATGAATTCAATTCTTCAGCTGTTAATACTGGAGTTACTGCACCTGTTCTATAATCAATTTTACTAGCTATTGTGCCACCTGTTGATAATAATAAAATATTTGGCAATTTTTCAATCTTTTCAATCTTTT
>JBOEHF010000024.1:0-6373 GCA_050633805.1 Candidatus Nitrosopumilus sp. | reverse complement strand
CGTGGACAAGTTCAGATGTTAACCAAACAACCAACTGAAGGAAGAGCTAGAGGTGGAGGCTTAAGATTTGGTGAAATGGAACGAGATTGTTTAATTGCATATGGTGCTTCAATGATCCTTAAAGACCGATTATTAGACGAGTCAGATAAATCTGATATTTTTGTATGTGAGAGATGTGGTCTAGTTGCATATCATGATGTTAAACAAAGAAAATATGTATGCAGAGTCTGCGGTGATAAAGCCAAAGTATCTTCTGTATCAGTTGCTTATGCATTCAAACTCCTCTTACAAGAAATGCAGAGTCTTAACGTTGCACCAAGACTGTTAATCAAGGAGAAAATCTAGAATGTCTGTTCAAGCAATCAAGGCCGTTGATGGAATTCGATTCTCAGTATGGTCTCCAACTGAAATCAGAAAATACTCTGTAGCAGAAGTTACTGCTCCTGAAACATATGATGAAGATGGAATGCCGGTTCAAGGAGGTCTTATGGATGGTAGATTGGGAACCCTTGAGCCTGGACAAAAATGCCTTACATGTGGAAATACTGCCGCAAGATGTCCTGGACACTTTGGACACATTGAACTTGCAGAACCAATTTTGCACATTGCCTTTATCGATAATATCTACAAGTTATTACAATCAACATGTCGTTCTTGTGCAAGACTCAAAGTTCCTCAAGAGGATCTAAATGCATTTAAGAAAATCAAAGACAAACATGCAGCATACACTGTAGTTTCACAAAAACGTATTCCTGAACAAATCATTGAAAAAGCAAAGAAAGCAAAGGAATGTCCCCATTGTGGAAAAACACAATACGAGCTAGTCTTTACAAAACCTACAATTTTTGTAGAGAAAACTGAAATAGGTGAACACCGATTATTACCAATTACAATTAGAGAAAGATTTTCACAAATCTTAGATGGGGATTTGGAACTATTATCATATGATCCAATTACTGCAAGACCAGAATGGTTTATCCTTCAAGCATTACCTGTCCCACCAGTAACTGTCAGACCTTCAATCATTCTTGAAACAGGAATCAGATCAGAAGATGACTTGACACACAAAATGGTAGATATCATCAGAGTTAATCAGAGACTAAAGGAAAGTAAAGAAGCCGGAACTCCTCCATTAATTGTTCAAGACTTAGTTGACCTGTTACAATATCACTCTACAACATATTTTGATAACGAAGTTTCTGGAATTCCACAAGCTCATCATCGTTCTGGACGTCCTCTCAAAACACTTACTCAAAGACTCAAAGGGAAAGAAGGAAGATTTAGAGGTTCATTATCTGGAAAGAGAGTCGACTTTTCAAGTAGAACTGTAATTTCACCAGATCCTAACTTGGACTTGTCTGAAGTTGGAGTTCCTGAACAAGTTGCTATGAAACTAACAATTCCTGAAATTGTCACTGAATGGAATATTGAAAGAATGAGAAAACTGGTAATCAATGGACCTGAAAAATTCCCCGGTGTTAACTATATCGTAAGACCTGACGGTGTAAAGATTAGATTAGATTTCGTAGAAGACCGTTCTACAATTGCTGAAACTCTGGAGATTGGCTATCTTATTGAAAGACATCTTGCAGACGGTGATATTGTCATGTTTAACAGACAACCATCACTTCACCAAATGTCTATCATGGCTCATTATGTGAGAGTACTTCCAGGTAAAACATTCAGATTACATCCTTCTGTTTGTCCACCATACAACGCAGACTTTGACGGTGATGAGATGAACCTTCACGTTCCTCAAAGTGAGGAAGCAAGAGCAGAAGCAATTCTTTTGATGAGAGTTCAAGACCAACTGATATCCCCAAGATATGGCGGTCCAATTATTGGTGCACTAAGAGACTTTGTAACTGGTGCATATCTCCTAACTAAAGATGATACCATTCTGTCTGTTCAAGAATTTTCAAACTATGCAATGCTTGGTGGTTATACTGATGCACTTCCAAAACCTGGAACCAAAACAAAAGATGGACCTGCGTACACTGGAAAACAACTCTTCTCATTATTCTTACCAAATGACTTTAACTATGTTTTAACATCAAAATGGTCCAAGGGAACAAAAGGCCCCGAAAAAGATGTTGTAATTAAAAACGGTGAACTCATCAGCGGCGTAATTGACAAAACATCAATTGGTGCTGAGGAACCTGAAAGTATCTTACACAGAATTACCAAAGACTATGGAAATGCAATCGGTAAAAATTTCTTGAACTCTGTTTTGATCATGGTAAAACAATTCATCACTCACTATGGATTCAGTTATGGATATGGTGATCTTGAAGTTCCTGAAAAGAATGTAGCAAAGATTCTAGAAGATATTCAGGAAACATATGATATTGTTGCTGATTTGACTGATCAATACGACAAAGGAACTCTTAAACTAACTCGAGGTATGAAAGCAGAAGAGGCTTTGGAGGCTTACATTGTTAATGAATTAGGTAAAGCCAGAATCAAAGCAGGAGACACTGCTAATGATTCTCTAGATGACAGTAATGCTGGAAAAATTATGGCTACAACTGGTGCAAGAGGTTCAGCACTTAACGTGGGTCAGATGGCAGGTGCATTAGGACAACAGTCAAGAAGAGGAAATAGAATGAATGATGGTTACAGTAATCGTGCATTAACTCACTATCAAGAACATGACAGTAATCCTGACGCCCATGGATTTGTAAAATCAAATTATAGAACTGGTCTTACAGCATTAGAATTCTTCTTCCACGCAATGGGTGGTCGTGAAGGACTTGTAGACACAGCAGTCAGGACACAACAGAGTGGTTACATGCAGCGTAGATTGATCAACGCACTAGAGCACATTAGATTAGAATATGATGGTACTGTAAGAGACCCACATGGACACATCGTTCAGTTCCTTTATGGTGAAGATGGTATTGATGTGCAGAAAAGTGATCATGGTGAAGCATTCAACGCTAGTAGATTGGCTGAATCCCAATCCATTATTGATTCTGGAAAGAAAGCAACCAAAGATGAAATTGATACTCTAGCTAAAAAATACACCAAGACATTTAATCCAAGATTAACAGAACTAGTAACTGATGCTTTACACAAATCTAATCTAAGTAAGGATGGTGTTGAAGCAGTTTGTAAGAAGGGACTTTCACTTTACAATAAAGCCAAAGTAGAACCTGGTCAAGGAGTGGGAATTGTTACTGCTCAATCCATTGGTGAACCTGGAACTCAGATGACTTTGAGAACATTCCACTTTGCCGGAATTAAAGAAAGAAACGTTACATTGGGTCTTCCTAGATTAATTGAACTTGTAGATGCAAGAAAGAAACCGGTTACTCCAACGATGGATATCTATCTTGATGAGGACTCAAAGAAATCCAGAGAAAAAGCAATTGAAGTTGCAAGAAATGTTTTGCAAACCAAAGTAAGTGCATTGATTGCTAATACTGAAACAGACTATTCTACAAATATCAAACTTGTCCTAAGTACAAATAGACTTAATGAGAGAGGCTGTTCTGTTGCAGAAGTGGAAGCAGCACTATCATCTAACAAAAAATTCAAGATGGAAGTTACAGGAGAATTGATCACTTTGAATTTAGTTGAAGAGACTGACACTGCAACTGCAATTGCAATTAGAAACAAAGTTCTCAATACTACTGTTAAAGGAGTTACTGACATTGAACGAGTTACATTGGTGCAAAAAGATGATGAATGGGTTATTCAGACAACTGGTTCTAACATTGCCAAAGTACTTGAGGTTAAAGGAATTGACAAAAAGAATGTCAGAACAAATAACGTCTTTGAAATTGCAGGAACCTTGGGAATAGAGGCTGCAAGAAATTCATTAATTGACGAGCTTAATCATACTCTAGGTGACCAAGGATTAGAAGTTGACAATAGATACATCATGCTAGTATCTGATTTGATGTGCTCTAGAGGTTACATGCAACAAATTGGTAGACATGGAATTGCAGGTACCAAAGACAGTGTACTTGCAAGAGCCGCATTCGAAATTACAGTCCCGACAATTGCACATGCTGCACTTGGCGGTGAAGTTGAACAACTTAGGGGTATAACCGAAAACGTAATTGTTGGAAGTAATATTCCAATCGGGAGTGGTACTGTTGACTTATACATGCAAGTAAGCAAGAAGAAATAGGAACTAACTATGGCCGATGAAATTTCTACACTGATGAATAACAGTAAAAACAAAGTTGTTTTACTCCGATTAAGAAACACCAAAACTGTTCAGGGTGTACTCAAAGATTTTGACATCCACATGAACCTAACCCTTGAGGATGCTGAAGATGTTTCTGAAGAAAAACATGAGAAACTAGGAAAAATCTTACTACGTGGAGATAATATCTTGGCAGTTTCTTTGCCAGAAGACGAATCTTAGAATTATCCTCATTAAACATTAAATCTAATTAATTTTAATTTTTAGTATGGTGCATCTTTTTTTGTTCTTAATTCTGCTTCCTGCATTTGGACAAACTTCTCCAGATTACAATGACCCTTACTCTCCAATTTTTACTGACAAGTCAGTTTATTCTTGGACTGATAAAGTGAAAATGACAATCATTGCACCAAGCTGGAACGCTGATAGACATCTAATAGATTCAATTGGAGATACTTATGATCATCCAATCAAAATTGCAACATCGGAGTATTCCTTAGAGCCGTATAGATTTACAGAAACTGATGTGAATTCTGGAGTATTTACTGCAGAGGTGATTCTAACTGGATTTACTCATGATGCTGATGGCGATGGAGATTTTGACACTACGCCTCGAACCACTGGGAATGGCCCAACAAGTGGATTTTTGCAAACAGATAGGGATTCTGCCATAACTATATCATTTGAATTTGCAGATGGAATAGTTCTAGTTGAATCTGTTCCAGTAATCTGGAATATTGGAACAATTAGTTTTGCTGAAGATTTTTTCTTTTTGGAAAACTCTGCAACAGTTCGTGTAGTTGATGCAGATATGAACCTCAATCCTGAATCACTAGATAACATTACGATACAACTTTTTTCAGATTCTGATGTTGCAGGAATTGAAGTTAATGCTGTTGAAACATCTGAAAGTTCTGGAGCCTTTTTAGCAACCATTTCTCTATCTCAGACTTTGCCTTCTAGTGGCAATAGGCTTTATTCTCTTCTTGGGGATGAGATATTTGCCAAATATGATGACCATACTCTCCCAAAACCATATTCTATATCTGATAATTTGGAAATTCAAACTCTAGCAAGAGTTGACTCGTCAATTCCTCCACTTGAGAGAATTACTAATTTGCCAATTGCCTTTTCTAACAGCTTGGGAAACCCTTTGGATTCTTTTACACAAAACACTCCGATACAAATAGTTGGAGCAATCAAAAGTGAACAAGAGTTTAAACAGAAATTTGTTTATTTCTTTCAAGTAAAAAACGATCAAAACTATGTTGAGTCTCTGTCATGGGTTCAAGGTGAAATTTCTCCCAACCAAAATTTAGATGTTTCACAATCTTGGATGCCAAAAAAATCTGGAACATATCAAGTTGAAACTTTTGTCTGGGATTCTGTAAATGATCCTACAGCTATTTCATCACTAATGTCTACAACGATAACTGTCCAAAAGTATAATTTCTACGAGAACATTAAATAGAAATTTACGGTCATAGTCGTGTGTTAGGATATGTTCTCGGACTAGCCTTAGTGTTAACCGTATTCACTCCCATGATTTTCAACGAAGTCTTTGCGGATTCATTTAGTGTACATTTTGATAAGGAAATTTATGATCTTGGTGACTCTCTAAGTATTTCAGGGAAAATCAATCAACTTGGAATGCCTGTCATTGCAATGAGCATCTATGATCCAGATGGAAAAATCCTATCTGCAAATAATTTAGAAATCACATCTGAGCAAAAATTCTCAAAAACAATACCTCTGGAGTCTCCATTTTATGAGAAAACTGGTCAGTATTTGGTAAAATTCGACTATGGGCAAACATCTGAAAACCATCATTTTGAAATAAAAAAAGAATTTTCCGAGCCTGAAATTCTAATTGAAGAAAATACTCCCTCTGAAATTCTTCTACTATACACAGAACAAAAACAATACAATGACAAAGATGTGATTAAAATTATTGGCCAAGTTTCAGTAATGGATTCTCCAACTGTGTTGATAGGAATCTATGATCCTTTTGGAATGCCCACTGGGTTTTATTTTGGCACAATTGATTCTAACTTGGAATTTACTACAAGTTTTCTTGTAAAAGATGGCGTAAACTTTAGAGTTGATGGAACATATTCTGTAAAAGCACATTATGGTGAATCAGAAGCTGTATCTTTTTTTGATTATTCAAAAACTCCTAAAACAATAATTGAAGATCCTGTTGCGGAAGATCCTGTT
>JBOEHF010000023.1:0-644 GCA_050633805.1 Candidatus Nitrosopumilus sp. | reverse complement strand
CTCTTTATCAAAAACAATCTCTACGGAATACTTTCCAGAATTGCTTTGTTCAGGAGCACCGCCATAGCCTAAAGCATATGAAGAAGAAGATACTGTAACTATCAAAGATACCATTACAATCAAAGAAATTTGTGTTTTATCCACATGCTTGTTATTTTATTCACCTTAATACACCTAGATCAAAATTATTATGACTTTTTTACTGTCATTGACTAAAAATTGACGTTAGTTTTTAGAACTTTACGAGAAGCGTCAGAAATTCACGTTTAATTCGGGAGATTTCTATTTTTATCGATAAAAAGTAAAAATGGTATCCCACGTTTTGTGAGGGAAAACATGCTATGGTCGTAATGCTTTAAAATTTAATTTTCATACATCTTGAAAATATCTGATTTAATTGACTTCGGGCGATTTTCTAGAATGCTCTAAAGATGATTATGTTTGTCCTCATTGCCATAGACAAAAAATTTATTTTAATCAATGTCTAATTCGTTTTTCTTTTTATTGAATTTGTTGTATCCTTCTTGGTTGTATCCTTCTTTGTCGTAACCCAGGTGATCATATCCTAGTATATCATACCCGTTACTATCATACCCGTTTTCATCATACCCGTTACTATCATACCCGTCCTTGTCGTAACCCTT
>JBOEHF010000022.1:7086-35599 GCA_050633805.1 Candidatus Nitrosopumilus sp. | reverse complement strand
CTAAATGGGTAATCAGAATTGGAAATTATATCTTCTATTTTTATAGAAAAGCATGATTAAATTAAAAATTGTCAATTAGTAATATTTCAAAAAAACCTATTTCCATAATAAAAAATTCAACAATTTCAGATGCTATTAAAATGCTATTAGATACAAAGATCAGTAGATTAATTGTTGCAGATAGTGAAAAACATGTCGGAATAATAACTGAAAAAGACATTGGGTTGTTCTTATTTTCAGAAACAACAAGGCAAGGATTAGATGATATTCCCATTACAAAAATAATGAAACCAATTGAATTTGTAAATCAAGATATTACTCCTGAAGATTCTGCAAAAAATATGATTGAAAAAGGAATTAGTTCATTAGCTATTGGTGAAAATGGGCAAGTAAAAGCAATTTTTACAAAAAGTGATCTTGTAAGTTATTATGCTGAAAATGTCATTGATGAAAAGAAAGTTGTAGACTTTATGACTAATGATTATGAGTTTACTCATACGGCTGCGCCATTATACAAAGTTGTACGAAAGATGTTAGAAAAAAGAGTTTCTAGATTAATTGTAAAAAATCAAAATGGAGAAGCAGTAGGAATAATTTCATTTAGAGATTTATTTAGAATTGCAATTGAACTTGGAAGTGAAGAAGACGAGTTAGGATATGGGGTATCAGATCAAATTAGAAAAGGATTCCTTTCAAAAGAAGGGTTTGGAGATATTTCACTAGCAAGAGAGGTAATGTCTGAGGGATTAATTACTATCAAATTCAATCAAAATTTGTCAGATGCATGTAAATTAATTTTAGAAAATAATGTTAGTGGTTTAGTGGTATTAGATGGAAATCAATCAATTTCAGGAATAATCAGTAAGACGGATATTACGAAGGCTATTGCAGAATAATAATTCTAAAAATACATTAAAACAATGAGTAAAAATAATTGCAATTATGAAATGGCATTTTGATGATTTTATTTATGGCTCTATAGATGGGGCAGTAACAACATTTGCAATTGTTGCAGGTGTAGTTGGTGCAGGATTGTCTCCAGGGATTATTTTGATATTGGGATTTGCTAATCTGTTTGCAGATGGTTTTGCAATGGCTGCAGCCAATTTTCAAGCTTCTAAAGCAAGAAATGAGTTTATTCAAATGAAAAGAAAACAAGAAGAATGGGAAATTGATAATTTAGAAGATGAAGAAAGAGAAGAAATTCGAGATATTTACAGAAAAAAAGGTTTCAAAGATGAATTGTTAGAAGAAATTGTTCGAATAATCACTTCTAGGAGAAAGGTTTGGGTTGACACTATGATGAAAGAGGAATTGGGATTAATTGAGGATGAAAAGAAACCAGTTGATAGTTCTGTTAGTACATTTGTAGGTTTTAATGTAATTGGAATAATACCCCTAATTCCTTTTATCATATTTTTTGCAATTGATTCAAATTTGAATTCAGATACATTTCTTTTTTCAACAGTTTCAGTAGCAATCGCATTTTTCATTGTGGGAATGATTAAAGCAAAAATTGTAAAGAAATCAAAAATTCGATCAGGAATCTACACTCTTATCATTGGTGGAATTGCCGCAACTGTCGCCTATATGGTAGGATACGGATTAAATTTTTTAGTATAGAAGGAAAATAGAAATGTCTGAATTACATCGTCACATGGGACTTTTTCATCTTACTATGTATGGTGTAGGATTAATTCTTGGAGCAGGTATCTATGTCTTAATTGGTGAAGCTGCAGGATTTGCAGGAAATTCAATGTGGTTATCTTTTTTGTTAGGTGCAATAGTTGCAATTTTTGCAGGACTTAGTTATGCAGAATTATCAGCTTTATTTCCAAAAGCTGCTGCAGAATATACTTTTGTAAAAAATGCTTTCAAGAATAATTTTTTTGGTTTTATTATAGGATGGCTTACAGCAATTACATCCATAATTGTTGCAGCTACAGTTTCTTTAGGATTTGGAGGATATCTAACTCAGTTTGTTGATCTACCAATTACAATTGGAGCTATTTTTCTAATTGTGATCTTATCAATTGTAAATTTTATTGGTATTAAAGAATCTGCTTGGGCAAATACTATTTTTGCATTAGTTACTGCTGCAGGACTTGTTATGATTATTTTTCTTGGATTTTCAATGGAACCAGTTGAAACAATTGATTATTTTGAAGCACCAAGTGGAATGACTGGAATAATTCTTGCATTTGTATTGATTTTCTTTGCATTTATTGGATTTGAAGACATGGCAAATGTAGCTGAAGAAGTAAGAAAACCTAAAAAAACTATTCCAAGAGCTATAATTTTATCAATTATCATAACGGGAATAATTTACATTCTAGTTTCTTTAGCAGTTGTTAGAATTCTAAATTGGCAAGATTTAGCTGCATCTTCTGCTCCCTTAGCTGATGTAGCTCATTCAGCAATAGGCATGAATGGAAGTATCACACTTTCATTAATTGCACTTTTTGCAACAGCAAGTACTGTTTTAATTACACTTGTTGCAGGGGCGAGGATTCTATACGGAATGGCAAAAAGTGGGTCCCTTCCAAAATTTTTAGGCAGAGTTCATCCTAAAACAAAGACACCTTGGATAGCAGTTATTGGAATTTTGGTTACATCCATTGCATTTGCTTTTGTTGGAGATATTGTAATCATTGCAAATATTGTTGTTTTTGCAGTTGTCATTACGTTTGCAGCAATAAATTTGGCAGTGATTGTTCTAAGATATACTGAACCAGTTTTAGAAAGACCATTTAGAGTTCCAGTAAATATTGGAAAATTCCCAATTTTACCTTTGTTTGGATTTGGAACAACTGTTTACATGGCATTACAATTTGAGATCGAGGTAGTTCTTGTAGGCTTAGCTATTATTGTAATTGGATCTGTTTTGTATCTAATATTAAGAAGAAGAGAAGATTTTATGAATTTTGATTAATTCTTTTTAGATTTTGCTAGTGCAACAACTGCAATTGCAATTCCAATAATTCCTACTCCAATTCCTGCATATCCAATATCCATTTGTTGTTTAGATTGTTTTAACATACTTACTGAATCTTTTAGTTCACTAACATCTTCAATCAATGCAGTATGACCATCGATCATCTGTTGTACTGTAATGTCTGATGGTTCAGGAAATTCAATGTAAGCACGTTCAGCAACTTTGGGAGGATGCATGGATAAGCTAATTGGCGTATCAACAATCGTTCCTAAAACATTTGCTTGATAAAATCCAGAAACTGTTGGATTTACAAATGCATAATATTTTCCTGAAATATTATGATCTGGTGATAAAGGAAGTGTAATGCTATCACCCTTGTAAATTAATTTCATTTTGACAGTACTCTTCAAACCTGTAACTCCATTTTGGAATTCTTGAGATTCTGCGCATTTTATCACCTCAGATATATCTGGGCATGGAGTTAATGGACTTACATAAAATTCAATGGCGTTTGTCTCTCCTGAAACTACAGGTTCATTCATCCAACCAATCTCAACTCGGTATTCACCAACAGCATCAATGGTATGGCCATATGCCATTTCAGATAATCCTGGTACAATCAATAAAAACAGAAAAAATAATTTTAATTGCATACTCAAAAAAGTAAATTTGATTTTAAAAATGTTATACTAATTTTTATAAAAATAATTGATGATTGTACCAGTTATGCATCAGCATACATTGAAACTTCCCATGCTGTAGGAGTTTGTGCAAATGCAACATATTCTTTGTATTTTAATTCAGAATATGTTTCAAGAAAATCTTTTGTAAAAACTTCTTCTAGGAATTTTGAATCACTGTTCAGAGAATCTAATGCGCCTTTCAATGATACAGGTAGAGATCCAATGTTGTATTCTCTCTTTTTTTCTGGAGAAAGTTTGTATACGTTTTCTTCAACAGGATCACCAGGATCAATTTTGTTTTTTATTCCATCCAATCCTGCAAGTAAAAGTGCAGCTTCTAGAAGATAGATATTTGCAGTAGGGTCAGGCACACGATACTCAATCCTTTTACTTTTTTCTTGATTTCTATTATACATTGGAACTCTGATAGCTGTAGAACGATTTGCCAATCCCCAACAGACATTGACTGGTGCTTCAAATCCAGGAACAAGACGTTTGTAGGAATTAGTTGTAGGATTTGAAATTGCACATAATGCTGATGCATGACTCAATATTCCTCCAACATAATATCTTCCAGTTTGACTCATTTGGGCTATACTATCATTTTGATCATACATAACATTCGAGTTTTCATTCCATAAACTCTGATGTGTGTGCATGGCAGAAGCATTATCGCCAAAAATTGGTTTTGGCATAAAAGTTGCAACTTTATTTTTTCGTTTAGCCTTGACTTTAACTAAATTTTTAACAGCTATAACATTATCTGCCATTCCAATCATTTCATCATAAACCAAATTAATTTCACATTGACCAGAAGTTGCTACCTCGTGATGTTCAGCTTCTATTTTAATGCCAAAATAATTGTACAGATCATCACAAACATCTTTTCTAAATCCTTCAAGCGTGTCTTTAGGTTGTGATGGATAATATCCTTCTTTAAGATCTATTGCAGTACTTACGTTTCCTTTAGCCCATGGTGATTCTTTTGATTCTATAGAATATCCCGAACCTCCTCCAGAGTGGGTTGCTGCATATGGTGATGGGTACACATTGATCGAATCAAATACAAAAAATTCAATCTCTGGACCCCAATTAGTATGAGTTAATCCAAAATCTTTTAGCTTCTCTGATGCCTTGAAAGCAATTCCTCTTGAATCTCTATTATAACGAGATTCTTTGTTTGTACTTCCATCATAAAGATCACAAAAAATTCTTGCATTTTTTCTATTGCCTGGATCATAATCATTGGGAAGAATTTTGAAAGAATTAGGATCTGGCATTAAGATCATATCAGAATTATTTACAGATTTGAATCCAACGATTGAACTTGCATCTAATTTTTCAAGACCATTTACAAAACTATTTTTATCAATTGCATAACTTGGCATTCCAACATTATGTAATTCGCCAAAAATATCTACAAACCAAAAATCTATGAAAGATACATTTTCATCTTTAATAGTTTGAATTACTTGATCTGTATTCAATTTAGATATTTTACTGAATTTCTTTACTAATGTTATCTAGTGAGAATGATTTGGCAAGATAGTCAGGTAAATTATAAAATTTCTAAAAATCAACTCATCTTTGATGCTTTTAGTTCGTTTAGTTCATCTTCAAAGAAGAATTTGTCTCCGAATACAGGTTTGAGATCATCTAACCAAATTGCATTTTCATCATATTTGGCAAAAAATGGTTCACGAACCCAATTTGGATTTCTTCCTTGTAAAAATCTCAAAATGAGCAACTTTTGATCATTGAATTTGGTTGTTCCAACAACTTGTACTTTTCCTGGAGTAGCAGACATGCTTGGTCCTCGAACAGTTCTTGCCAATCCACTAACAGAAGAATAGGCCTTACTGAAAATCTCATATGCTTTGACTAGAGGCACTCCAAAGTAGTGTTGAGCGCCAGTATCTCTTACAACAAACATGTAATATGGAATACAACCCAATTGAACTTGTTTAGTCCACATTTTTGCCCACATGTCAGCATCATCGTTGATATGTGCTAGAAGTGGTGATTGAGTTCTAATTTCTGCACCAGTTTTTCTTACTTCTTTAATTGCAGCTTTTACAGATTCTGTAGAAAGCTCATTTAGATGATTAAAGTGTCCCATAAAAGCAAGATGCAATCCACTATCAGTAATTTTTCTAAATACGTCTAACATTTCTTGTGAATCAGAATCTGTTAAAAATTTGTAAGGCCAATAAGAAAGAGCTTTTGTTCCAATTCTTATCGTTTTTAGATTTTGAGGTTTTACTTCAATTAGTGTATCGATATATTTAGAAAACATTTTTGCTTTCATAATCATTGGATCACCTCCTGTGAAAAGTACATCAGTTATTTCTGGATGTTCTGAAACATATTGTACTAATTGTTCACCTTCCTGCATGGCAAATTTCATCTCATCCATTCCAACAAATTGTGGCCATCTAAAACAAAAGCTACAGTAAGCATGACAAGTTTGACTTTGACTAGGGAAGAAAAGACATGTTTCTTTGTATTTGTGCTGCATTCCATACAGTTTGGTTCCATCTTTTAATGTAGGAACATTTAGTTCCATTTGACCTGCAGGGTGTGGATTTAATTGTAAACGAATTTCATTTGCTATGATTGCTATTTCTTTTTTATCAGAATTATTTTTTAGTGCAATTTCCATTTTTTTGTAATGTTCTGGTTTTAGCATTCCTTTTTGAGGAAAAGTCAGAACATACATTGGATCATTTGGAATGTTATTCCAATCAATTAATTGCTCAACAACATAATTATTTGCTTTAAANNATAGTTTTTCTTCACCAAGGTTTTGAATTTGTGGAATGGTACGAAAATTTGATAATGTATATGATTTTAGTGACGGTGAATCATCCCAAACCGATTCTTGATAGGTCATTTTGTAAATAGTATGTTTACCCTTGATAAAAGTTATAGACTATTTACGCATAAAAATTTCCAGGCTTGGAAAAATTGTTTAAAATTTCAAAAAATAATGATAATATGGGTTAACCTTTGTATTCAGGGAGATGAATTTCATTAAAATGGTGATTAGGGATGGCTGAAGAAGACTTGACACAAATTTCTGCTGGAGAATTTGAAACTGTTTCACAGCTTTTAGCAGCAGACGAAAGACTTCAAATCGCATTTGCCGTTTTGGTTGTAGGAATTATTGGAATTGTAATAGGTTATAGAAAATTTTCATTCTGGATAGGTTCAAAAAAGATCTATTATCAAAGACCACATACATCACGATTTGTACGTAGAGCAATTCTNNCAGTTGGTGATGAATCATTATCACCTCAAGAAATATTTGCAAAGATTCTCAATACATTCAATATTTTGGTAATTGGATATACTGTTTCTCACCTTATTCCAATTGCTCTTAACAAACGTGAAAAATCTGAATTCGAAAGGGATGATTTTGATGCATGGTTTGAAATGAGAGGATTCATTGATGATGATGGAGATCTATTTCATAAATTATACAAATGGGTTCCACCAAAAGTTGTTCCAGAAGACATTGAAGAAGAATACTTCAAAAAAATGCTAGAAACAAAAGAAGGAATGTTAGAATTAGAGCAATTTAGAACATCAAAAGGAAATCCAATTGGGGGATATGAAAAATTAGTTAATGATCCATTTGAAGAGTGGAAGCAATCAGAACGTAAAAAATATCAAAAATACTATAAAAATTGTATTACTGGTAACAATCAATCTGGTAGAAAATTAAAACCAGGTGCAAAACCTGACGAAATATTTCCAATTGATGTATGGAGAGAAGAAAAGAGGATAAATGGATTTGAGCCACTTATTCCAAGTTCTCGTCCACCAGGATATGCAAAAAAGAAACGAGAAGGTATTCCAAAATCTGCAAAACAAATTTTGCCAGTAGGAATTTTTATTGCAACAATTTTAGGCGTTGTTGCCTGGTGGGGAGTTGATTTGATTGTACTTGCTACTGCAACTGGTGGTTTAGCAATTGGTTTAGGTTTAGCATTACAAGAGACCATGCAGAACTATTTTGCTTATATTTTAATTCGTAAAGATAAGATATTTGTCGAAGGTGAGCGTGTAAAACTTGATACAGGATATAATGGATATGTTCATAAAATTACGCCTAGAGTTACCTATGTTAGAGATGCACTAAACGAATCAATGGCAATTATTCCAACAAGGCAATTGGTAAATGCACAAGTGGTCAATTATACACAGGGAATAAAGATGGTACCTGCCATTGTAAATGTAGGTGTATCATATCTAAATGATCCAAAACAAGTTTCAGCAATTCTAGTCAAGGTTGGAAAACGAGCAATGAAGGAGGTTGTTGATGGTAGAGGAAGACATCTTATTAGACAAATTAGATGTCCATACTTGAAAAACAATCAACCAAGTTGTGGTTGTGATAAAGATATTCATGTNNGATATCAATCAACCTGTTGTAAGGTTTAATGAATTCAATGATTCCGCATTAGATTTTTCATTATGGGTTTATGTCAGAGATTATGGAGCACAGTTCAAAACTAAAACTGACATGAGAATGATAATGTATGAAGAATTCAAGAGATACGATATTAGAATTCCATGGCCAATTAGAACTGTATACCAGGGAGATGAAAAGCGTGAACAAGAAGAGATTGATAAACTCAAAGATAAACGAAACGAGGTTATTGACAAATATGGTGTAGGGGACATTGGTCGAGGCAGTGGCGAGGAAGAATAGGCTTCTCAAAACTTAAGAATCCCATTAATTGATATTTCTTGTTGAGCAAATTATCAGTAATTGCAGGTAAATCTTCTGAGGATGTAGCAAGAAAATTATCTAGAAAAATAAAAGCTAATTTTGTAAAATCACAAGTAAGAATTTTTGCCGACGGTGAAAGTAAGATAACTCTTAGTGGAAAAATATCTAAACAAAAATCCATAGTCGTACAATCAATTTATCCCCCTGTTGATACAAATCTAATACAAGCATTATCACTTATTTCAAAAGCAAAAGAGATATCATCTGAAGTAATAGCTGTAATTCCCTATATGGGATATGCAAGACAAGATAGAGAATTTTTGCCAGGGGAAATTGTAACTATGAAAATTCTTGGCAAGCTCTTCAAAGGAGTAGGAGCATCAAAAGTCATATCTGTAGATATTCACAGTATGATTGGACTCAAGCACTTTACAATCAAAACAAAGAATGTATCAGCAATTCCTGAACTTGTAAGATATTTCAAGAAATTGAGCCTAAAAGATCCTCTTGTGGTATCACCAGATCAAGGAGGAAAAGAAAGAGCTAAAGAATTTGCTAAAGAATTAGGCTCAGAATTTATCGCATTAGAGAAAAAAAGAGACAGAAAAACAGGGAAAGTTCAGATAAAAACAAAGAATCTAGAAGAAGTTGTTAATAGAGATTTGATTTTAGTTGATGACATGATTAGTACTGGTGGAAGTATTGTAAAGGCTACCGAATTTCTTAAAAAACAAAAATGTAAAAAAGTCTATGTAGCATGTACACATGCATTATTGATTAATGATGCAGAAAAAAGAATTAGAAAAGCAGGAGTGACTAAAATTGTTAGTGCAAATACAATTCCTGGTAAGACATCAGTTGTGGATATTTCAAATACCATTGCAAAGGCAGTTTAATAATGCCAGAAAGTTTTTTTGTTTTATCTAAAGATTATCTAGAACTTGCTACAGATGAAATTATTGCACTTGCAAAAATGTATGACAGATTTTCAAAAATTAAAGTGATTTCAAATTTAGTGATAGTTCAATCTAAAACAAATTGGAATGAAATTGCTAAAAGAGCAACATTTGTAAAAATTTCAGGCCAAATATTACGTAAAATGTCTGGTTTGTTTTTAGATGAAGAAAACATAGGTGTTTTAAAAAATGCAAAAACTTTTGTTTGTAGAGTAGTAAATTTATCGTCAAATCAATTCAACGCACCAGAATTAGAAAGTTCCATGGGAGACATGATATCAAAATTTTCTCATGCAAAAGTAAAGTTGGAGAATCCTGACATCATAGTATATCTAATTTTCACAAATAACGAAAACTTTTTTGGATTTTCAAAACGAGTTAAAAATCAAGTTAGACCTAAAAAAATCAAAAAACATCCCCATGAGTTAGATTGGAAGCTAACTAGACTGATGATTAATCTGATAGGATTGAGAAAAGGAGAGATTGTATGTGATCCATTTTGCGGTACAGGAACTACTCTACTTGAGGCAGAATCAATGGGAATTCATGCAATTGGGTTAGATTTTGATGAGAAAATGTGTAATTATGCTAAAGAAAATCTCAAAGTAAACAAATATCATTCAGAGGTCATTAATTCTGAATTTCAAGGAATGACAAAAATTTCAGATAAATTTGATGCAATTGTGACTGATTTGCCATATGGAACAGCCTCTAAAACCTCTGAGAAGCCTCAAAAAGTTCTCAAAAAGTTTTTTGCATCTATCCCTAAACGAAAAAAAGTCGCTATAATGTACAAAAAAGAGTTGGATTTTAATTCAAAATTAACTGGATTGAAGAAATATCATATCTATAGGCATAAAAGCTTGACAAGAACAATCCTGATTAAATGAAACTTGTATTTTTAGGCACATCAGCAGCCCAGCCAACTGAAAATAGGGGATTATCATGTATCTGTTTAGAAAATGATGGTGAGATTTTGATGTTTGATGCAGGTGAAGCAGCTCAGATCTCTTTTATGAAATCAGGCTTAGGTTGGAATAAAAAAATGAAATTATTTGTTACACATATGCATGGTGATCATTGTGTAGGGATTTTGGGATTGTTACAAACAATGTCTATGCAAAATAGAACAGAGACATTAGAAATTTTTGGACCAAAGGGAATTGAAGAATTCATTGCTGCAAATATAAAAATACTAAATTTTGGATTATCATTTCCAATTATAATTACTACAATTAGAGAAGGGAAAGTATTTGAAGATGAAAAATTTTCCATGTATGTGTGTAAAGCAAATCATTCAGTAACTGCATTTTCATATTTATTTGAAGAAAAAGACAAGCCAGGGAGATTTAATCTAGAAAAAGCAAAAGAGTTAGAAATTCCTGAAGGAAAATTATGGAGTGAATTACAAAAAGGTAATGAAATAACAGTTAATGAAAAAATAGTAAAGCCTAAACAAGTTCTAGGTGAAAAACGTCCAGGTAAAAAAATTGGAATTTCTGGCGATACAATGCCTACAGAAGATTTAGAAAAATTCTTTGAAAATTGTGATTATCTAGTGTTTGATTCTACATTTTTAGATGAAGAAAAATCAAGAGCACAAGAAACATGTCATTCTACAGCAAAACAAGCTGCAATATTAGGTAAAAATGCTGAAGTTAAAAATTTGATTTTAACACATTTTTCAGCAAGATACAAAGATGAGAATGGGCATCTAAAAGAAGCACAAGAAATTCACGATTCAGTGATTACAGCTAGAGATCTTTTAGAAATAGAAATTAAGTAAAATGTTTGATTTAATTGAGGAAAAAATTCAGAGGTTTAAAAAAATAGTTTTTGTGACTGGAGCCGGAATTTCACAAGAAAGTGGAATTCCTACATTTAGAGGAAAAGATGGATTATGGAGAAATCATGATGCCATGAAACTGGCTACGATTGATGCATTTTATGATAATCCAAAATTGGTTTGGGAATGGTATAATGAGAGAAGAATGAACATCTTTCAAGCACAGCCAAATCCAGGACATAAGGCAATATCTGATCTAGAAAAATATGCTGAAGTCGTAGTTTTAACCCAAAATATTGATGGATTGCATCAAAAATCAGGCAGTACAAAAGTTTTGGAACTACATGGAAGTATTGTAAAGATCAAATGCTCAGTTTGTGATTATAAAGAAGAAATTCTAACCAATATTTCTGAATTGCCACCTCTATGTAAATGTGGTAATATACTCAGACCAGATGTTGTCTGGTTTGGAGAATCATTACCTCAGGATGTATGGCAAAATGCTATTAATTTAGCAAGCAATTGTGATTTGATGGTTATTGCAGGTACATCACTTGTTGTATCTCCAGCAAATACACTACCAATCTATGCAAAACAAAATAATGCTACACTAGTAGAAATTAATCCAGAAGACACTGAGATGTCAGGGGAAATGGATGTAACAATAAGAAATACTAGTGCAGAATCACTACCAAAACTAGTTTCGTTATTTAAAAATAATTTATGATTGAAAAAATATCCCATTGATTTTTGTATCTGAAGAGTCACCTGGATTATGAACGGATGATGTTACAGTACCACAATCCTCATGTTCAACAACCATATCTATCTAATATAGAATATCATTTGCATCATTTACATTTATTTTAAACATTGAAGTATATAATATTCCAGAAAAAATTTCCTTCTCAACAGTTCTAATTGCTACGTTTACACTTTTTGTTTTGCCACTTGTATCTACATATTGAAGAAGAATATCATTATCAGATTGCTATTTGGTTGATAAAGATAAAATTCAGGAGGTATTGGAATAGAATTTTGAATAGAATTATTGCTTCATGATTAAGTTGCTGAATCAGAATCTGAATTGTCTGTAAAAATATTCTGAATTGATTCTACAGGATTAAAATTTGATATTTCATTTTTGATTACTTTTTCAGAAGATTCTTTTGCGTCAGAAATTTTATTTGTTACTTTATCTCCAGTTTCGGTAATTTTTTCAGATATAGATTCTGTTGTCTTATCTACTATTTTATCAATTGATGAATCAATTCTTTGTTCTACAGAATCAGAAGCCTTAGAACCAAAATTACTAACATCATTTTTTAAGGAATCAAATACGGTTGCAGATGTTGTAGGAAACAAAGTATCAATTTCATTGGAAAAGATCATGCCTCCTAAAATTATAATCCCTGCAATTATGCCTAGTTTTATGAACATCAATCTATAATCCAAAAAAATGGATTTTAGATTCAAACTAAAAAAAATAGTCAAAAAAGAGTGAATTTTCTTAGCTAATTTTCATCAATTTGGAAAAGCAATCCAATCTATAATTCCATCAATATTTGATGATGTCAAAGTTACTTTGATCGGTCCCAACGGTGATTCTTCTGCTTCATCACAAATGGCTACTTTTTCAACAAAAGCTGCTTGTTTATTTAGAAAAAACCATGTTTCATTACCGTTCAGATTGTTTTCTAAATTTCGTGTATAGCTTCTATGAGATTGTGTTGATGTAATCGTTTCATAGATTTTTTCCAAAGATCTTAATTCATTTGATTGTGCCTTTATTGAAAAATTTTCATTTTTTATTTCTGAGAATGGAAAAATATTAGAAACTGCTTGTTTGACTTTTTCTGGATCTTCGGACAGATTTACTGGGCAAACCATTTTAATTTTACAATTTATGTTAGGAATTTTCATTCTGACCAGTTTTGAATAATTTTAAAAGTTTGTTCTATTAGTTCTTCTTTTGTTAAGCCAATATTAGAAATTGCATAATCTGACAATGCAATTGAATTACTAATACCAACTCCTAATTCACGATTATCTCTTTCTTCAAAATGCTCTTTTGTTTGTGGATCATCTGATCTTCCTCTTTTTTGTAAAAAATCAAATCTAGTATCAGTTGATGCATGAACTGCCAATAATTTTACTGTACCAAATTTTTTTAATACCTCAATTTCATCATTAGATCTTACTCCATCTATTAAAATTATATTTGATGACGAAGATTCAATTTGTGGTTTTACTAGTTCTGCAATTGCACCAGGACCGTTTTTTTCTCTAAGTTCTAACATTAATTTACCAAGATTTTCTCTGGTAGATTCTAAATTTCGTTTTTTTGCTTCCTCTCTTACAGCATTACCCATATTGATAATTTCATATCCTTTTAATCTCAATCCTTCTGCAATTGTAGATTTACCAGCACCGGGCATTCCTGTCAAACATACGATGAGTTTTGTCAACATATTTCAAAAGAAGGGCTCGTCTATGAAGCTACCGGAAATAATTATAAACATACTTCAAAAAATATCATAATGCGTATTTTTGTAGCTATTGAAATTACAAATAATCACACGATAAATTTAATTAAAAAAATTCAAGAAAATATCAATATTGATGCGAAACCCACGGAATCAAAAAATTTACATTTTACTTTACAATTTTTAGGAGAAATTTCAGAAGAAATTACTCAAAAAATTATTCAGTCTCTTAAGACAATCAAATTTTCAAGTTTTAATGTAAATCTAAAAGAAATCGGAGTATTTCCCAAGCCTAAATTTCCAAGAGTAATTTGGATTGGAACAGATGAAGTCGGAGGAAATATGCTAATTCAACTATCTAAAAAAGTGGAAAAAGTGTTAGAACCACTGGGTTTTTTTTCAGATAGACCATTCAAACCTCATATCACAGTATTTAGAATTAAAAAGAAGATTGGAGATATATCAAAAGAATTGGAAAATAAAAAAATGATCAATTTTGGAATACAAAAAGTATCCAGTATTAAATTAAAAAAAAGTGAACTTACTTCTAATGGACCAATTTATTCAGATCTAATGGAGATTAGTGCAAAAAAATGAAGCAAATTATTTCCAAAGTTTCAAAATCTGTATCTCCTTCAAAAACAACAGAGGGATCAAAAAATCAAATTGCAGATATAGCTTTTAGTCTTGTGGAAAAAGAAGTCAAGAAATATTCTGAGATAGTGGGATTGGAGTTTGGTGGTTCATTTGCTAAAGGTACATGGTTATCAAAGGATGCAGATATTGATATTTTTATAAAATTTGAAAAAAATACATCTGAAGAAAAATTTGAAAAAATTTCGCAAAAAATTGGGTTTAATTCCTTGAAAAAATATTCTCCCTATGTAAGATACTCTCAACACCCATATGTTGAGGCTAAAATTAAGAATACAAAAATCAATATTGTACCATGTTTTGATGTAAAAATCGGAGAATGGAAAAGTGCAGCTGATAGATCTCCATTTCATACAAAATTTATGAAAAAGTCATTGACATCAAAAATGAAAGACGATGTTAAAGTTCTAAAGACGTTTCTAAAATCAAACGGAATTTATGGTGCAGAAATTGCAAAACAGGGATTTAGTGGTTACATTTCAGAAGTTTTGATTTTAGAGTTTGGTAGTTTTGAAAACCTTATCAAATCTATTTCAAAAATTAAAGAGAATCAAATAATTGGGAAAACACCAAAAACATTTGATACGTCAATTGTGATAATTGATCCTATAGATAGTAACAGAAATCTAGCTGCAGCTATTTCAGATGAAAATATTGGGAAATTTCTTTTGGTTTCTAGAGCATTTAGAGACAAACCAAGATTAGAATTTTTTAATATCAAAAAGTCAAGAACTGCGAACAAATTTTGGAGTAATTTGTTAGTAGTAAAATTTGATTTCAAAGCTAGAAGTCCTGATATAATCTGGGGACAAATCAAAAGAGCCACATCAACCTTATCTACACAGTTAGAATTGGGTGGGTTTAGCGTATTTAGAAGCAAATCTTACACGGATCAAAAAAAGGAAGCATATCTAATGTTCTTTTTAGAATCTACAAAAATCAGTAAAGTGTATCAAAAGAAAGGGCCAGAATTTTTTAGAGAAGATAGTTCTCATAGTTTTATTTCTAAAAATCTCAAAAATGCAGAATTGGTATGGCTTGGAGATGGAAAAAAGATAGTTTCACTTGAAAAAAGAAAACATGATGATGCAACAAGTTTCATGAAAGAATTTTTGAAGAAAAATCTTCAAATAGGCATACCAAAAGGGCTTCAAGATGATTTTAAACGAGGCTTCAAGGTATCAGTAGGAAACAAAAACCTAAGCAAATCAATTAAAGAGGAAGCATCTGAATTGATTTCAGTAGATGGCACACTCCTTCATTTCAATTAAAAAATTTTCAGAAGATCCATACTCAAACATTTTAGGATATCCAAATGCAACTAAGCGCCAAATAAAATCAAGGATTATTGAATTAGAAAAATTAAAAATAAAATCAATTTGTTTGGAAGGTCCAACTACACTTGGAAATTTAGCAATTTTAGGAAAAGGATATGTTGGTGTTGTAGTGATTGCAAAAAAAGGTAACAAAGAAGTTGCTTTAAAGATTAGAAGAACTGATTCTCAAAGAAAAAATATGAAAAATGAATCAGTGTTGTTAAAATTAGTTAATTCAGTTAAAGTTGGTCCAAAAGTATTTGATGTAAGTAAAAATTTTTTGGTTATGGAATATCTTGAAGGAGAAAAATTTAGTAATTGGATAGAATCGTTAAAAGGAACTGGTAGTGCAAAAAAATTAAAATCTACAATAAAAAATATTTTAGAAGATTGTTACAGATTAGATCAAATTGGATTTGATCATGGAGAATTAAGTAATATTTCAAAACATGTTATTGTAGGTAAATCAAAAGTATCCCTAATTGATTTTGAAAGCTCTAGTACAAAGAGAAGACCATCTAATGTAACATCCATTGCACAGGCTTTTTTTATTGGATCAGGGATTTCCAGAAAAACTCAGAAAATTTTTAAAAGCTCATCTAAAGAAAAAATTATTCAGGCTCTAAAATCTTACAAACAAGAAAAATCTCAAGAAAATTTTGAACAATTGCTTAAAATTCTAAAATTATAATGGGAACGGCAGGAATTGAACCTGCGACCACTAGTCCCCCAGACTAGTATCATACCAAGCTAGACTACGTTCCCTCGATTCAGAGGCATAAAATGAAATTATTAAATCGTCCTATCAATAAACAAGATCAATGAAACTCTGTAAAATTTGTCATAAAATTTCTGCTACAGATGAGGATCATCTTGATTGTATTCAAAAAAGAAGTATAGAATTAGAAAATGAAGATTTTAAAAATAGTATTCCAGAAAAACTCAATCTTTCAAAAGATAATCAAGAATTAGATGTAGGAGTTAAAGCAATTTTAGAACACCTCTCAAAAAGTAAAGATTCAGATGAATAAACTAAAGCCATTTTGATAGTCTTTCTTTTTCAAACTCGATTTTTTTAGAAAGATTATCTGAAGTTGATTCTGTAAGATTAGTTGATGGTTTATCATTTGTAAACATATCAACTTCAATTAAAGATGCGGTATCTCTACCAGATTCAATGAAACATCCACCTTTTCCATCAAACAATGCAGAGCTTTCTTTTGATTTAATTTTTGAGATAATGTTTTTTGCAACAGTAATTCCTTCACCTTCTGCAAAAACTCCAGCTTTTGGAACTGCCATATTTTCTGCAATAGTTAAACTAGTTACATCACCTACTGCAAAGATATTTTCAAAAGGTGTTTTACAATCTCTGTCTATCGGAATGAATCCTGAATCTTTAGCTAATTTAGAATCATAGATTACTTTAGGAGCAAAATGTGGAGGAACAGCTAAGAGTAAATCAAAATCAGCCTCACTATTTTCAAAAATTAATTTGTTTTGTTCAACAGATTTTATTTTACAAGAATTATGAAAGACAATTTTTTCAGAATTTACTAGATCAAGAATTTGTTTACTTACTTCAGGTCCAGCAGCAGGTAAGGTAATTGGCGCAGGACTGTAAAAATCAATTTGAACGGAATTGCGAACACCACGTTTTCTGAGCATAGAATCTATTAGTAGACTAGCCTCAAATGGTGCTGGAGGGCATTTGTAAGGCATGCTCATAATAGAAATTGCTATTTTTCCAGATTCGATACTATGAAGTTTATCATGTATTTCTGAAAGCTGATTATGATCATATAGATTGAATCCGTTTTCTTCCAAGCCGGGAATTTTTTGGGGAGCTAAAATTGCCCCCATAGAGATTATTAGAAAATCAAAAGAGAATTTTTGAGATTTAGTTTCAACGTTCTTGTTTTCAAGATTTATTGAAATGATTTCGTCTTTAACAAAATCAATTTCTTTTTTTTCTAGTTCTTTTAATGAACCAATTGAATTCTCAAAAGTTCTTGTTCCATTGATGATCCATAATTTTGCAAATCCTACCATAAACCAGTCTTTTTTATCAATTACCGTAATTTTTATTTCTGAAGATGATAGTGAATTTCTTAATTCATTTGCAGCTGAAAGACCTCCAAATCCTCCCCCTAAAATTAAAACGTGTGGAATATTTGTCAAGTTAACGTTCTTGTGTTGTAGGGCGAATTAGAATTTCATTTACATTAACATAGTTTGGTGAATCAACTGCATAATGAATTGCATTTGCAATATCTTCTGCTTGTAGAGCTTCCATCTTCTTTGTATTTTCTAGAAATCCTTTTAGAGATTCATCAGTGATTGTATCATTAAGTTCTGTTGCAACTACTCCAGGTTCAATACTAGTTACCCTAATGTTAGAACGAACACTGAATTCTTGTCTTAATCCTTCACTAAATGCTGCAACTGCATGTTTTGTTGCACAATAAACACTACCCGCAGGAAATACAATTCTTCCTGCAACAGATGACAAGTTTACAATGTGGCCTGATTTTTTCTCTTTCATATGAGTAATAACAGCACCTGTCATATACAAAACTCCTTTAATATTAACATCAACCATTCTATCCCATTCATCTACCTTGAGATTTTTAAAGAAACTCAGAGGCATTAATCCTGCATTATTTACAAGAATGTCAATAGAATTCCATTTCTCTAAAACTGCTTTTGCAAAATTGTCACATTCTTCCCTCTTTGTAACATCCAATTTTTGAAAATATACTTCTCCACCATTATCAGTGATCTGTTTTGCTAATTCTTCTAATTTATCAACACGTCTTGCACCAATTGCAATTTTTGCTCCCGTCTTTGATAATTTCAAAGCAGTAGCATGCCCAATACCGCTGCTTGCTCCTGTAATTATTGCGACTTTACCCTGAATCATTTAGTTTAGTTCGATTTTATCATCGTAAAAATGTTTAGACCAAAAAAGTATCTGGAAAAATTCTATCACCTTTATTAAAAGAAAAATTGTAATTGAAAATATGGAATCAGAAAAATGTGCATATTGTGGTGACTTGACAGATATGCCATTTCAATGCAATTATTGTAAAGATCCTTTTTGTGCAGAACATCGACTTCCAGAAGAACACAGATGTGTAAAACTCAGTCAAATTAGAGCAAAGAGATTTGGTGAGAAAAAAGTTATTCGAGATGGTGGACGTAACAAACCAAATTTTTTAAGAAGAATTTTTGGTAGATTTTAAAATCAATAAGGACTTTTTTCAGGTGAAATTTTTGCTCGTCTTCCTTGATAGATTAGAGCTATTCCAAGTGCAAACATTACCATTGCAGTTAACGGAAAGTTTTGTGGTGCAGGTAGAATAAACCAATAATAAATTCCAAAACCAAATGATACTACAGCTTGAGTCCATAATTTTATCCATTTTGGAGCTTTTACTAGTCTACTGATTGCCTCTATAAGGAAAATTCCAATTACAGGATAAATTGTGTAAAAAAGAAAATCAATTACATCAACGCCTGTATGAGACATGCATATTGTTGAAAGAAGGTATAATTTCTATCTAATCTTCTAAATGAACCTTGGTTGCAACATTTTTGGCAATTAAAGCTTGAGCATTCTCATATGGGATTGTAGCTATATCTTCAGTTTTAAAAGGTCCATATTTTTCAAGATCGGCACCAACAATTTCATTTACTTCATGTAAAAATCGAATAACAATTTTCTTAGTTTTATGATTTTGAGCTAGAGATTCAAGAAATTTTGATTTTCCATTAATTGTTGCTGAAAGAATCATTTCTGTTCTTTCTTTTTGATCTTCTTGAGAATCTAGAATGAATTTTTCTTCATCTAAAAGAGAACTTATCTTCAAATCTGAAGATTTTGAAATTTTATCTAATCTAATTTTTATTAATAGAGATGTTAATTCTGTGATCATTTCTATCATGGTATTTTTGATTTTATTTTCAACTCCATCAAATTCTTGTTTTCGTAAGTTTCCGATATAGTCAGCTAGATTTCTGTAAAAGTCAGGATTAATTTCTATAATATCATCATTCTCAGTTTCTCGTAAAACTATATGATGTAATGAATTGATGTCTATCTGATTTGCTTCTGACATTTCTTACCTAATCCTTAAATGGCTGATGTATTTGTGTTTGATTGAAGAATAAATTGCCATATAAAGTCAGCCACGGTAAAGCAATGCAAGTTACGTATTCCCCTGACGAAGTTTTTTCAAGAATTCAACATGAAGGAATTCAATTCATTGATTTACAATTTACAGGCCTAACAGGTCATTTTCATCATACTACAATTTCTGCAAATACATTTACTCCTGAACAGATGCGAGATGGATTACCAAAATTAGATGGTTCATCAATTATTGGATTTACAAGTATTGATGACTCTGATTTGCTATTAAAACCAGATCCAAATACATTTGCCATTATTCCCTGGATGACTGAAAATAAAACTGCAAGACTTCTTTGTGATGTTTACTGGGGTGAAGATAGAGGAAGGTTATCAAGGGATCCAAGAGGAATTTCTCAAAAGGCTGAAGAATACATTAAGACTCAAGGGTATGATTTTAGTACATGGGGTCCTGAAGTTGAATTCTTTGTTTTTGATAAAGTGCATTGGGATGTTCTAACACCATACAAGGGACAATCATATTCAATTGAATCAAAAGAAGCTCCATGGAATCAATCAGGTGATGGATATCCCATGGGATTACAAGAGGGATACTATCCAAGTACACCAGCAGATACGCTTACACCATACAGAAATGAATGTGTAAATATTTTGAACAAAAATTTTGGAATTTTATGTGACAATCATCATCACGAAGTTGCAACTGCAGGACAATGTGAAATTGATATCAAATATGATTACATGACAAATGCTGCAGATGCTGCACAATCTTACAAATACGTTATTAGAAATGTAGCACAGAAATATGGAAAGGTTGCAACAATGATGCCAAAACCTATTGCAATGGATTCAGGTTCTGGTATGCATGTTAATGTTAGTTTATGGAAAGGAAAGGAGAATGCATTTTATGATCCAGATGATGAAATTGAATTAAGTCAACTTGGAAGATATTTCTGTGGCGGTATAATTAATCACGCAAAAGCACTATCTGCAATTTGTAATCCAACTACTAATTCATACCATAGATTAGTTCCAGGATATGAAGCTCCTGCATATATTGCTTGGAGTTCCGGAAACCGTTCTGCAATAGTTAGAGTTCCAAAACATCTCAAAGGAAAAAATTATGCTAATCTTAAAAGACTTGAGTTTAGAGCACCAGATCCTTCATCAAATCCATATCTTGTATTTGCAGCAGTTACTGCAGCAGGAATGGATGGAGTTAAGAAGAAAATGGATCCAGGAGATGAAGTTCGTGATGATATTTTCAAAATGACAAAATCAGATAGAGCAAAAAGAGGAATTGGAGTTCTTCCAAAAAGTCTAGGTGAAGCATTAGATGAGCTAGAAAGCGATAGGAAATTCCTTAATCCAATTTATACAAATGATGTAGTTGACAAAATTATAGAGTTAGAAAGAAGAGATCAACGTGAGATAGCAATTAGACCACATCCACATGAATTTTATTTGTATTTTGATGTTTAGATTCTTCCAGTTAATTGAAAAATATAATATAATGAAACAGATATCAAAGTAAACCCTCCTCCAAGAAATATTGCCCTTTTATTTTCAGATGTTGCAGATCTGTATAGTAAAACTCCCCCTGCAAGTCCAATAAACAATACTAGTATACCAATGATTACTCCATCAAAACTTGTGTTAGTAATTAGTGGATGAAAGAATCCTGCAAGTAATGCAAAAAATGCAACTAGGTAAATGTATTTGAATCCAGTAAGCATTTTGGTGGAGGTTTTATTCAATATTTTTCGTAATTAAAGTTTGCAATTAAAGTTTTGAAAAATTTCAAAATAATTTACATCATTCCGCCCATATCAGGCATTCCGCCCATTCCAGGCATTCCGCCCATACCTCCCATTCCAGGTGGCATTCCAGGTGGCATTCCACCTTCACCACCAGGTGGACCACCTGCGGATTTTTGAGTAGCAATAACATCATCGATTCTAAGAATCATGCATGCAGCTTCAGCAGCAGCAGAAACAATTTGTAGTTTAACAGCTAGTGGTTCGATAATATCACTTGATTTCATATTACCAATCTTTGCTTTCATAACATCAATTCCAGTCCATTTTTCTCCTTTCTGTTGTTTTGAACGAAGTAGTGTAAGTGTATCAATTGGATCCATTCCAGCATTATCAGCAAGTGCCATTGGAAGTTCTTCTAATGCATCAGCAAATTTTTCTGCTGCAAGTTGTTCTCTGCCCTCTAAAGATTTTGACCAACCTCGAATTTTTGTTGCTGCAAATGTTTCAGGAGCACCTCCACCTGCAACTATTTCAGGTTTCAAAATTACGTCTTTTACTACCATTAATGCATCATGAACAGAACGTTCAACTTCATCAACAACTCTTTGTGAGCCTGCACGAAGAAGTAAAGTTACAGATTTTGGATGTTTACAACCTTCAACAAATACCCATTTGTCTTCTTCAATTTTTTTCTCTTCAACAACTTCAGCAGTACCAAGATCTTTTTCAAAAAGATCATCAAGGTTTGTAACTATTCTAGCACCAGTTGCTTTTGCTAATTTTGTAAGATCACTTTCCTTAATTCTTCTAACTGCAATAATTCCTGCTTTTGCAAGATAGTGTTGAGCCATATCATCTAATCCTTTTTGACATAAGACAACATTTGCACCAGAGCCAATGACTTTGTCAACCATTGTTTTTAGCATTCTATTTTCTTCATCTAAAAATGATTTTAGTTGTTGAGGATTTGAAATATTGATCTTGGCATCAGTTTCAGTTTTACTAATTTCTAATGCGGTATTGATTAATGCAATTTTGGCATCAGTAATTCTTCTTGGCATGCCTCCGTGAACAATTTCTTTGTCAAGAACAATTCCTTGAATAATCATAGAGTCTTTGATTGAACCGCCTGCTTTCTTTTCTACTTTAATATCATCAATATCAACATCATAAGACTCACCAGTTTTTTCTGAAACAGCAAGTACTGACTTTACAATAATATCTGCAAGAAGATCAGAGTCTTTTCTTACAAGTTTTGTTTGCATTGAAGTTTTTGCAATTTTATTTAGAATATTTTTGTCATTTGCTGAAATCGTATCTGCAATTTCTTCCAAGCATTCTTTTGCTTTCCTTGCAGCTTTTCTATATCCATCAACAATGATTGTTGGATGCACTTCTTGATCAATTAGTGATTCAGCTTGTGAAAGAAGTGCTCCTGCTAAGATAACAGCAGAGGTTGTACCATCTCCAACTTCATTGTCTGTAGTTTTAGAGATTTCAACTAGCATTTTTGCTGCTGGATGTTGTACATCAATTTCTTTTAGAATGGTTGCACCATCATTGGTAATTGTAACGTCACCTAATGAGTCGACTAGCATCTTATCCATGCCTCGTGGTCCAAGGCTGGTATGAACAATTTCAGCAACAATCTTGGCTGCCGCAATATTGTTCTTTTGGGCTTCTTTTCCTTTGGTTTCAGAACCACCCTCTTTTAGCAATACAACGGGCATGTTTCCCTTTGAAGTTGCTTGCATTCCCATAGATGCCAAAACCCCGGATTCCCCTTTTATATCTTCCAGATCATGATTGGTGTTTTTTGAAATGATATCGGTGTTTTTAAATTGGGAAAATCAAGATGTAAAATATGGCCAAATCACAGAATAGACAATCTTATGATAAAATTTTTACAAAATTAAAAGAACATCACAAATGGTTCGAAAATTCAATTCCATTAATTGCAAGTGAGAACATCCCTAGTCCTGCAGTTAGAGAAGCAATAATTTCTGATTTTGGTAATAGATATGCTGAAGGATGGCCTGGTGAAAGAGTCTATGCAGGTTGCGTCTACATTGATGATGTAGAGTTTGAATGTATGGAATTAGCTAAAAAATTATACAAAGCAAAATTTGCTGATGTTAGACCGATTTCAGGAGTTGTTGCAAATTTAGCAGTATATTCAGGATATACAAATCCTGGAGATGTAATGTTAGCTCCTTCAATTCCAGCTGGTGGACATATTTCACATGGTAAAAAAGAACATTCTGGAACTGCTGGTTTAGTGCATGGATTAGAAATTGAATTCTATCCTTTTGATGCAGAAGAAATGACAATTGATGTAGATAAAACAAAACAGAAGGTGAAAGATCTCAAAAAAGCAAATCGTTTACCAAAAATGGCAATGTTTGGTGGCTCATTATTTTTATTTCCTCATCCTGTCAAAGAACTATCAGATTTTCTGAAAAGTTATGATATGCATATTAATTATGATGCAGCTCATGTTGCAGGATTAATTGCTGGTGGAAAATTCCAAGATCCTCTACGTGAAGGTACAGATACCATGACTATGAGTACTCATAAGACTTTATTTGGACCACAGGGTGGTCTTGTTTTAGGTTCAAAAGAACATGAAGAGGTTATCAAGAAAGCTACATTCCCTGGACTTACTAGTAGTCACCATATTCATCATATGGCTGGAAAAGCAGTAGCATTTGCTGAAGCTCTAGAATTTGGAAAAGATTATGCAAGTGCAGTAATCAAAAATGCCAAAATATTTGCAGAAGCTTTGAATGATGCAGGATTCAAAGTATTAGGTGAAAGCAGAGGATTTACACAGTCGCATCAAATTGCAGTTAATGTATTAGATTATTCTGATGGTGGAAAAGTCGAAGCTGATTTAGAAAAAGCAAACATCATTGTAAATAGACAATTAATTCCAGGAGATATTAAAGCTGGAAGAAATTATTTCCATCCAGGTGGAATAAGATTAGGAGTTTCTGAAATCACACGACTAGGTATGAAAAAGAATGAGATGCAAGAGATTGCATCATACATCAAACAGGTTGTAATTGATAAGAAAGATCCAAAAAAGCTTCTCTCTAAAGTTAAAGCATTCAGGAAAGATTATCAAAAAGTGAAGTTTTGTTTTGATAGTAAATTAGGTGCCTACGAATACGTCAAATTAAGATAAACTTACGAATAATCTGTAAGCAGGGATTGATCACCCTTACTTTTACCAAAAACTAATTCAATCTCATCAGAAAGTGCACGAATTCTACCTCTTTGGTATTCGCCAACATCATATTTTTCAACTAATCTTTTTGCAAGTTTNNAAATCTGGGACTAAGTGAGTTGAAATGACATTTGAAACTATTTCAGATGTATTTACAGCATCAATCAATTCGGCATTTCTTACTTGCATATCAAATTTGTCAAGCATGGAGCCTAGTGTAGAGTATGCACTTCTTGATTTTGAAGTTGTTAATGATGATGTTGTATGTGTAGTGTGATAATCATAGAATTGTCTTTCAGTTTCAAGTCTGGATTTAATAATTTCAATTGATTTTACATCTGATGCTTTAACTTGTTCAAATGTAGATTCAAAAAATTCCAGTGGAAGTGATTTGGTTACTTCAAGATTGTGTGCTTGTGGTTGTGATTCATGTGGTAATACATGTGGTTGAACAAGTAATGGTGCGTCCATCAATCCACCTATTGCATCAGAAAGAAATTGTCTTGAAAAATTTAACAAACTATCCATGAGCAACATTATAGAATCTGCATCTCCATCTGCATCTCTTCTTTTAGCAGAATGCCAGTTTGGAGTTCCAAAACATACATGTGTTTCAGTATATCCAATAATTCTTCCCACTATTCCAACAGATGTATGAGGGGCTAAGCCAATGATTAGATGTCCAAGTAGATCTTCTGAATTTTTTACATTGTAAAATGGGGATCTTCCATAGAATTTTTCTAATAAAATATCAATGTATTTGCAAGTTGAGATTAGATAATTTCCACTTTCATATGGTATAACAACATCTTGCATTCGAAGCTCAACAATTTGATCTATTGATTCAAGGGGTTTTCCATCGATGTCATGGGAATATCCAAGTCCCTTTAGTTTTTGAATTGATGTTCCTATCCAAGATGGTTTGAACTGGGTAAGTGGAGAATTTGTTGCATCAGATCTTACTGTTCCATCTTTAAAAGTAGTTAATCCAAAATTCTGTCTTACTAGTCCTTTTTCAAGTGGTTCAGCAATTTTGTCTTGACTGATAAGTTCCTTAACTCCTTTGAATGGTTCTTTTGCACGAATTCCCATTTTTTCTTGGGCTAGAAGGAGTCTTTTCTTTAATGGAAATGCTTGGTGTGAGTGTGCTGGTGCTTTACGCTTACATTTTTCACAGAATGGTTCTTCAAGTGTATCTCTGCAATTAGAACATCTGTAAGAAATTGATGTTTTTGTTCCACAAATTGAGCATTTTATTCCAATTGAAGGCTGATTACATTGAGTACAACGACGATTGAAAATATTAGCAAAATAATGCTCAGTTCTAGACGCCTTGAGGAGATCTCTTGTTGGTCCACCTTTGTCACTAACTGGAAATAAAACATGTGCCGCTGGTTTCATTTGTCTAGGAGCTGCTTTTTCAGGTCTTCCTATTCGAACTCCTATACTTGTTGAAAATTTGTTTTTAATTTGGATTCCAGATATTTTTGATAATATTTGTGGAACAGACAAATCAGTAATTATTGGTTTTTCTCTAAATAGAAGATTAAAGAAAATTTTTGCTTCTTGATGTTCAAGTACTATTGAATCATTTTCAACTTTATGTGGAGTTCCCAAATCTTCAAGAATTTTTTTTATTTTATTAGGATATTGAATTGATTCCTCGTTGAATTTTTTTGGTTCTAAAAGTTTGGATAGGTCTTCTGATGATATCCTATCCCAGAAATACAAATAATGTGGATGTAGTGGAATCTTAAAATCAAGTGAAATTTTTAATGCTTCATCTATTGTTGGTGTTTTATTCAAAAATTGATTTAGGTACTGATCATTTGGTTCATATTTTTGAATTTTTTGTTTTAGTTCTTCAATCCAAAATTCTTCTACATAGCCAGACGGTACCAACTGAGCATTATTTTCGATAAAGTCTCCAATAGAAATTAAAATATCACCTAAATGTAGAATTTTTTGGATTTCATTTTTGATTTCTAGTCCATGTTTGACATCTCGAATTTTTACAACATTACCGTTATTGAGACGTACAGTTGGAGTATCAATTGAATCGACAAACGCTACAGTTGCCCCTTTTCCAGGATTGTCTATTTTGATTTGAGTGCCTACTGCCACAGTATGATCTAGTATCTCAGCTATTACAGGATGAATTCCCACTGCTGCAAAACCAGTATTACAGGCTCTTCCATATCTTAGCCTAAATCCACCTAATTTGTTAGGCATGGACAGAACTGATCTGCCTGTAATGACTTCACGCATCCTTTTTGCTGCTGCATCCTCTTGATTATCGCCAGTCTGTACAGCACCTTTTAGATCATTGAGCCATTCCCAACCATCTAGATTATAAAGTTCAATTCTTTTAAGGAGTTTTTTTGATCTTCCAATCAACCCATCATTTAGAACACGTAGTGCTCCACCCCTCACTCGGTCTGTCTTGATTCTTGCCATGGATTTGTGGTTTACAACCTCAAACGGATCAGTGTCTACGCCAGCTAGTTCAACTGGAAGATTAGAGATAACATGTTCAATATCTTCATCTAAAATATGGAATTGAAAGCTGCTTGCCTCTCTTTCATAGATTCTTAATTCTTCAACAAATCTTCCAGTTTCATCATCGAATGAATTTGCTTGAAATTTTGATAGGCCGGCAATTTTTCTAACATGATCTGCAATCAATAATGTTACAGCAGATTCTGTTCCTCCAGCAGAACGCATTGGTCCAGCAATAGATACTGATAGGTATTCTGTTCCATCCTTATTTTTCTTAATTTTTACTTCACTAATTCCTTGTAACGGTGCAATTGTAACACCTTCAGTAATGATTGCCAATCCTACACGTACTGCAAGATCTAGTTTGTCTTCCAAAGTTGCATCAGGTAGACAGTATTTGCCTGTTGCAATCTCCTTTGCTAAAATTAATGCAGATAGCTCTTTTCCATTAATTTTTAGTGTTTCTCTCAACGGATCGGCAATATCAATATCGTGCATCTTTGCAACACGATCTGCCAAATCAAATGCAATTTTAGGCTCAATAATTCCCGAAGAATCTACTAAACTGGATTTTGCTGCTGCTGCGTGTTCAAATATGGAATATGTCTCATCTGAAAGGCCAGAATAGTAATCAAGATAGTAATCTGGCATTGGAATATCACCAATTCGGGATATTGCATCATTTTCAGACATGTATAGTTCTCTACTAGCTACTTTGAATTGCTTTTGCTATTTTTTCGAGTTTTTTGATGCTTCCTCCCTTTTCAAGGAAAGTTCCTATAACTAAAGCATCAGCTCCTGCTTTTACAAGGCTTGCAGCAGTTTTTTCATCTTTGATTCCTCCACCAACTATCAAAAATCCATCAAATGCATGTCTTACAGTCTTTACCATTTCAGGCGTAACATTGGATTTTGCTCCAGAGCCTGCTTCAAGATACACAAATCTCATTCCAAGAAATTGAGCTGCCAACGAATATGCAGCAGCAATTTTTGGTTTTTCAAATGGAATTCCTCTTGCAGAACCCACAAACCATGCAGATGTACCATCACCAATCACGAGATATGCGGTTGGGAGGGGTTCTAGTCCAAATTTGAGAACACTTGGAGCACCCAAAGCTTGTGCTTGTGTAATAAAATATGGATTCTCAGAATTCATAAGAGAACTAAACAATATGGCATCAGCATCAGGTACAACGCCTGTAACATTGCCTGGGAATAGAATTATTGGAATTTTTAGACCTTTTTTGATGCCTTTGACTACTTGAGCCATCTCTATCTGATCAGTTGCAGATGAACCTCCAACTAAGATTGCAGAAGC
>JBOEHF010000022.1:0-7008 GCA_050633805.1 Candidatus Nitrosopumilus sp. | reverse complement strand
TTCTGATTTTAGGAATGATTCTACCTTATCTTTAGCCATAAAGTCGGTCTGTGGATGTCTCTTTAAAGTTTAATTGGAATGCTGTATACAGATTTGTATAGCTATGGATAAGTTAGAAGAATCTAATTTTAACAATATTATACGTAAAATTATCAAAAAATCACTGTTTACAGAGCGACAAGTTGAAATTATTTTAAATCAGAAGGATCTTCTAGAATCTAATTTTTCTATATCTAAAGGTGCGTATTATAGGCAGGTTGGACAGTCCAGAGATAAATTAATTGGATTATTCTATTCAATCATACTTTTTCGTGGTCTAGGCATACTTTTGCCTGATGATATAGATGTGATATCAAAGCTTTCTGAGCAGATACGTGTGATAAATGAGAGTGATATTTTTCCTGAAAGGGAAGATGAAGTGATAAGTGTGATAGATAGGCTTATTCGTCAGGCATGTAATATGTGATGTTTGTAATTTGTTTGGTTAGTATCAAATCAGTTTGTTTGTGATAATTTATGTGATTTTGTTAATCTAAAGTGTGAATTATTGTTGTTCAATCACGATAAATCACGTTATAGGCACAGATAGTGTGATGTTAGTAGAAATTCCCGATCCTGAAGTGATTTTAAGTGTGATTTTAGCATTTATTGTGGGAGTTGTAGGGTTGTATGCTTATTTTAAGATTCAACCATTTGTAAAAACTAAGAGTGAAGTATTTGATGCATCACAAAGTGAACGATTAGAATATTATGAAAGACAGTTAATTGATATGAAAATACGCCTAGATGCCCTAGAAATACAAGGAATAGAGCAAAAAGTAGAGGATCCTAATCTAGAATTAAAACAATTTTTAGAGAAACTAGCAAAGAACGAAGTCCAGGAAAAACCAATTGAGGTTGAAACTAAGCCTGAAGTTGTGGTGCCTGAAAAGGTTGTTTCTACACCTAGTGTTCCTAGTCTTATGCCTACAAATCCAATTGATTATGTGTTGCATTTAATCACAAACAAAGCTATGACATCACGTGACATACAAGTCACATTAAAGAAAAGCAGAGAACATACTTCACGCCTGATGAAAAAGTTGTTTGAGGAAGGATATGTTCAAAGAAATACTAAATCTAAACCATATACTTACTCTATTACTGAAAAAGGAATTGCAAAAGTAGAACAAGTATAAGCAATTCAATAAGGGAATAGAAATTTTTTAGAGATTAATTTCAAATAACATAGTGTATTTTTAGCCAAATTAGTCATATTTTATCATGAAATTAGAATTAATTATATTATTAAATTATATATATTATTAAATTATAGTTAGAATATGTCAGTAAATGAGAATGAAGTATTGGTAAAAATAACATCTGCAGGTACAATTTCCATCCCTAAACAGTTTAGAAAGTATATGGATATACAAAAAGGAGAATATGTTAAAGTAATTCTTGGAAAAGACCGATTATTGGTTAGAAAAGTCACTATTTCTTGATTGGTTATTGTTGTTTTTGGGCCAGTTTAATCGTTTGATAGGTCCATTCTCTGCCAGTTTTTGTTCTATTTACCCTACCTTTTGTGGAGAATCTTGACAAGTATGTGGAGATTACACTAAGTTTTACAGGTTCGTTATATTCATCTTCATATTTTTCAAGAATGTTAGTTGATGTGAATTTGCCCATTGGGAAGAACTTGTCAACAATACGCCAAATTTTTGCTCCTACAGAATCTATATTTGTCACTTCTTGTTCTTCTTCAATATTCATCAAGTCCATCATTTCAAATATTTTGAGAACTTTGTCCCTGGTAACATTTCCCTCTAATTTGATGTCATACCGTGCACCATCAGAGTCTTCCATGTCTATTCGTATTCGTTTTTTAGCCATCTTTGAGATCTAACGGATCGAATGTTAACAGTTCAAATGATCCGAGAATCTTTGTTAACTAAATGGTTTGTTAACATTGACTGCCTAGCCCACGCCTAGCCTGTTTTTTGTTATTAACAAAATGTGTCTATTTAGCCCTTTTAATCATTGGATTTTTGTGCCTGGAATGGAAATAAAGGGGTATTATTGGTGATATTCACAATGTTAACATCTATCTTAACGCCTGGAATGGAAATAAAGGGGTCAAAATGGGCTTTTTTGGGTTTTTCTTAACATGATTTTAACAAAAATGTTAACTCAAACCTAATTTAGGATAAACCCACACACCAATATTTCCACTCTATCTTTTTCTTTAATTTTTTTTAAAAGAAAATCTAAAACTAACTAAAAATAATTAATTACAAACTAAACTACTATTACTATTCCATTCTATACTCTCTTAATTTAGATATGATTGTGTTAATGTTGAGAGGAAACAAAGGTGTGTGAGTATGTCTGATCCTATAGATGATTTATTGGATGCAGCAGAATCTGGCAAATCCATAATAAAAAATCGTGATATCCTTCATTTTACATACATGCCAGATATTATCTTACATAGAAAATCAGAACAAGAACAAGTCACTCAATCTTTATTACCAATTCTAAAAAAATCAAGACCATCAAATCTTCTGGTATATGGAAAACCTGGCACAGGCAAAACACTTGTCGTAAAAAAAGTAATTTCCAAAATTCAAGAAAGAGTCGAAAAATCAAATTTCCCAATCAAATTGATTTATTCAAACTCGAAAGAACAGACCACACTATACGGATTATTGGTTAATCTAGGCAGGCAATTAGGCCTAAATGAGAAGGAATTGCCCTCAAATGGCCTTGCAATCAGTGTGGTTTTTGAGAGATTACTTAACAAAATCGATGAGGGAAAACTTAACGCAATTTTTGTAATTGATGAAATTGACTATCTTGCCCAACTAGTAGCAAAAACAGGAAAAGACATTCTCTATCAACTCACCAGGGCAAATGAACGTCTAACCCAAGGTTCTCTGACTTTGGTGGGAATTTCAAATGATCTAACATTCAAAGAAAGGCTTGATCCTAGAGTAATCAGCAGTCTCGGAGAAGAGGAAGTTGTATTTACAAACTATGATGTTGAACAAATCAAAAAAATTCTTCAAGAAAGAATCAATAAATCATTTATTGAAAATTCAGTAGATGAACCTGCCTTAAACCTCATCGCCGCACTTGCAGGAGGAGAACATGGAGATGCTCGTCGAGCAATCGATTTACTTCGAGTTTCTGGAGAACTTGCTGAACGACAACAATTAGACAAAGTGACTATTGAACATGTAAGAGAAGCCTCCCAAAAGATGGAAGAAAACAAGGAAGAAAAATCACTCAAATCATTCCCACTACATGAAAAACTCGTCATTATAGCAATAATGAAGGCAAACGGCTCCTCTACTGGAGAAATTTACTCTTCATACAAAAATCTCTGTAAGGTTGTAGGAAAGGACGAACTCACACAAAGAAGAATTACACAAATGCTTAGTGAGATTGAATTGTCTGGAATTATTTCTGGAAGACTAATTCATCAAGGCATTCATGGAAGGACAAAAAAATTCAAACTCACAATATCATCAGAAATGATAAAAAAAACATTTCAGGATGATCTAACTTTGCAAGATATTGTCTAAGTTTGAACTATAATTTTGATGAAATACTTGGAATGTTTTCAAATTCACTAAAATAGCAATTCCAGGATTTGGAGTCATTCCTACACTGGCTTGAAATGGTGTCTGTTTCTGCCATGAGCCACTATTGACCAATAAAATTCCCTTGTACAAATCCAGTTGTGCCCTATGAACATGACCTACATGAAAAATATCAGGAATGTCTTGAATTACCATAAGATCCTCCATTTCAGGAGCAATAGGTGTCTGACTACCATAAATTGGACTAAGATGTCGTGCCCGAAGCAAATGTCTCATCACATCTGTAGGCCTATCATAACTCAAACCTGGTGTTGTCTTGACAATATCATCTATACTTTGTCCATGAAACATTGAAACTTTGACTCCGTTTAGTGAAACTACGGCTGGATTGCCAACCATAAACACATTTTCCCTTTCCCAAAGTCCCGAATTGTATTTTTTAGGTATGGCCGGCTGTGGCAATGCCCTTCTTCCAGGATCATGATTTCCAGGCATTATGATGATCTTTACATTCTTTGGAATTTTATCAATCAAATCCTCAACTTTCATTAATTGCTCTTGAATTGTTTGACAAACCAATTCTTTATTCTGATTTGGATATATGCCAACTCCATCAACTAAATCTCCACCAATTAAGACAAATCTAATTTTTCTTGCAACTGGATCCGGACTTGAAATCCATGATACAAAATCTGAAAATTCATCTTCCATGAAATATTTACTTCCAATATGCAGGTCTGAGAGAAAAACAGCATATGCTTCGCTTTCTGACTTGTTTTTTGCTTGCTCAGGAATATCTGGCAAAATTAGATCTTTTATGATATATCCTGAATTTTTCCCTGACCCGACTCGGGCCATCATAAACTGATCCATTAACAAAGTAGCTGCAGTTTTTTGTAATTCCTCATCAAAAATAATGCCCTCAAACGAGCCTGAAGGGTCTTCTAAGACTATTTTTGTGATGTTTCTCTCAGAATTTCTAACTGTTACCAATCCGCAAACATACAGATCATCCTCGATTTTTGTATTTTTTAGAGATGCTGCAGATTTGAGCATTTTTGATTCTGGCCTGTCTAAGATAATTCGTTTTAACTTGTTAAATCGACTTGAAAACAGGGCATTGTATCCCTTTACACCTTCCCCTGATGTAATCTTACTAGTAGGATCAAATAAAATCTTAACCTCACTTTCTAACGATAGATCCTCCTTTATTCCAAGATATGTTTCCAAATCATCTTGGTTTATCTGAAATAATTTTTGTCTAGTCTTTTCTCTAACTATCTCTTTAATGATCTTCTCTAATTTTTTTACATCAACGTTTTCTAAAATTTTAAAAGCATCTGGATGAATCTGGAATCCTTTGTTCAATGCATAGCTTAATGCAAAAGTAAGTTCCTTTTTCATATCAAAAAATATAATCTGGTTTAATTAAATCTGCGCCTACACTAACCCTCAAATATTGTTTGTAGGATATGGCTGTGTGAATAAAATCAGAATAATCACATTTTTTGTCTTTATGGGACTTTTTGCAGCTTTGTTTCAAATCGGTTCACTCTCTATCGTATCTGAGGAAGATGCTGAGGCCTTTATGACAGAATTTGAAGCACTTGTTTTAGACATTGACGCATTTGGAATATTCACTCACAATCTTACTATTGCTCTCCCAATGTTCATTCCGGGATTTGGGATTGTATGGGGTTTGTTTTCTGCTTGGTCTACAGGTTTTGCTTTTGCTTCCATAGCTATGATTGCACCTCAAGTTGCAGAAATCCAACCACTAACAATTCTTTTCATGTCTCCATTTGGAATAATGGAATTAGTTGCATATTCCTTTGGAATTTCTAGAAGTTTTATTTTGATCAGGGCAATTTTTAAAAAAATTGAGCTAATTCAGTTTATCAAACCAACTCTAATTGAAATTGGAATTGTTACGGGTCTTCTTTTGTCTGGAGGATATCTTGAATTCTATATGATAGAAATGGCTCAAGAACAAGGCTTTATGGACATGCCTGGATTCTAATTCAAAGTCTTCCCAGGGATTGCCTAATCAGTCTAAAATAATTTAGTAGCAAATTATAAACCAAATTACATGAGAAATTAGCCATGAAAGCAGCCGTTACACTATTAGCTTTACTTGTCATTTCATCTGGATATTTTCTAAATGAATCATTTGCAGAAGTTTCTGAAAACCAAGCATTTCTTTTAGAGGGTTCTGGATTTGCAGTAACTGAAGAAACCATCAAAATATCTGAAATTGATCTTGGACTATCTTCTCAAGATAAGCGTGGAAGCACAATTAACTTTGTAGCAGAAGATGGTTTTTTCACATTAAATGATGAAGACTATGTAATTTCTAATTTACAAGGTAAATTTTTGCGTGAAGGAAAATACATTCGAATAAACGGCGAGGTTGAAAGTTCAACTAATTCTGACACAACCATTAGCTTTTTTGGAAGACTAGTTGAAGAAAGCAAGGACGCATCAGTTTATGGTTTTACTGGAAGAATTACAACATCTGATGAGACTTACAAAATTATCTACACAACAAAATTGTCTGGTTTATCCAAAATTGACACAACCTCTCAAATTAAAGAATCTGACAATTTAACACTTTCTATTCTTAAAGGTTCATCTTCACAAGGTGTAGTAGATAGCTACATTGGTACTAGTGGATCAGATGCACTTAGATTGAAATATTTTTCTCAAGACAGAATTTCAGTTGAGCCAGGCACTTCAATTATTATAGTAAACAATGATGTCGTTTCTCATAGTATACTTAGTGGAAAAGAAAATTACGGTGATCGACACAATCCATTCACACCAGATAATAGAATAACGACTAAGAGTATCGAACCAGGCAAATCAATAGTGATAACATTTGATGATGCAGGATTCTACAGATTATATGATCCTAATTATCCATGGATGAGAATTGTGGCTTATGTATTTCCAAATTCCGAAAGTTTGACTTTTGGCATCACCGGCAATCAACAAGGAAACTAGTTTTCCCACTGCCACCTATAATTCATATATGAATCAAGACTAACTTGATTGAATACCATTACAGATAAATCTGAAAATTCTCTTCCTTCCAAATCTTTTACCGTACCCTCAAAACTTGTTTCATTTTCAGTAGTAATTGCTTCAAAAACATGAACTTTCATTTTTTCAGTAGCAAAATTATGTTCTCTAAGATAAGTAGCTATTTCTGAAGGCATAAAATGCTTGTCTGGTTGTTTTGGCCAAGGTCTTGGAACCAAAACCACACTAAAACCATCAATCAATGCTTTTTGCAATTCTAGTTTCTTATCTTCAATCGGAGTTGTTACATGCATTGTAATGACTTTAGATTTATCAAGAGGCACCTTTGCCCTTGATGCAGCAACTTGAATTGAGCTAATACCTGGAACAATCTCAACTT
>JBOEHF010000021.1:0-11198 GCA_050633805.1 Candidatus Nitrosopumilus sp. | reverse complement strand
AGAACCAGAACCGGCACCAGAAGTTTCTTCAGATGATCCGTTTGATGGAATCACTGATGATGAGATTGCAACTTATTCAGATTTGTTTGATATTCCTCCACCTGAAAATGATGACGATGCAACAAAACTAGGAAACAAAATTCGTCAATGGCTCAAAGATGGAAAACCAAAACCTGGTGAATCAAAAGATGAATATGAAGACAAGGGAGATGATGAAGAAGAGGTACAAAAACCTGATGAAGATAAACCCAAAAAGAAAAAAGGAAGGTTCGGGTTCCTTAGAAGATGAAACTAAAAACAAAAGACTTGCTCACTTTGGGAGAATTGTCTCCAAAAGAATTTTCAGGATTAATTAATAGTGCAATCAAACTAAAGAAAGAACTCATAAAAGGCAACAAACCTGTTTTGAAAAACAAAACATTGACAATGATTTTCCAAAAACCATCTACTCGAACTCGAGTAAGTTTTGAAATTGGTATGTATCAATTGGGTGGGCATGCAGTTAGCCTTTCATCAAATGACATGCAGCTGTCTAGAGGAGAATCAACTGAAGACACTGCAAAAACTCTATCACGATATTCTAATTGTATAATGGCACGAGTATACGAGCATGACTTGCTTGAGAAACTTGCAAAACATGCAAGCATACCGATAATCAACGGACTCTCTGACACTTTTCATCCTTGCCAAATATTGGCAGACTTTATGACGATTAAAGAAAAAAAGAAAAAACTCAAGGGATTAAAGATTGCATGGATTGGTGATGGCAACAATGTCTGCAACTCTATGATTTATGGCGCTGGTTTGGCAGGAGTAAAAATGTCCATTGCAACACCCAAAGGATTTGAACCTGACAAAACTGCAATAAAACAAGCCAAGAAAACAACTGACATTGAACTAACAACTGATCCGTATATTGCAACCAAAAATGCAGACGTTGTAGTAGCAGATACCTTCTCATCAATTCATAATCTTGACAAGAAAAGATTGAAAAAATTCCTGCCAAAGTATCAGGTAAATGACAAATTAATGCAGTCTGCAAAAAAGGATGCGATCTTTTTGCATTGCCTTCCCGCAAAGAGGGAGCAAGAAGTTACATCATCTGTAATTGACGGTCCGCAGTCTGTTGTTTGGGATGAGGCAGAAAATCGTTTACATACACAGAAAGCTTTGCTAGCTGCCCTGATTCGCGCTTAACGTATATAAGAGCAGATTCAAACTCGGTCTCTATAGATGGCCTATTCAAAAATATTGCGAAGATTAAGGGAAGAAAAGACCAATTATCGTAAACGTGGTACCATGTTGATGGGTAAGCGCGATTTTATCACTGTAAATATTACTAATGAAAATACCCAAGTCCAAATTCTTACACCTGGCATGACTGGCGACAAAGTTGTAGCATCTGCTCATTCTAGATACCTACTAGAGAAAGGGTGGAAGGGCTCTAGAAAAAGTGTACCTGCTGCATATCTTACAGGCTATCTGGCAGGTAAGAAAGCATTAGGAAAAGGTGCCAAAGATGCAATCTTGTATACTGGAACAAAAAGATTCACTCAAAGAATGTCAGCTGCTCTTAAAGGAATAATTGATGCAGGATTAGAAGTCCCAGCAGATCCAGAAACATTCCCAGCTGAGGAAAGAATTAACGGTGAACATCTAACAGTAAAAAACGAAGTCTCTAAAATTAAATCTGCAATAGACAGTGAGGTCAAATAGAAATGAGTCAAACAGCACAATCAAAACCAGGACAAGGAGGTCCAAGAGGAAAAGCAGCACCAGTTTATGGTAGAGGACCGCCAGGTGGGGCTAAAGGAGGAGACCGTCCAAGAAGACCAAGAAGAGAACCAGAAGAAGAAGTCTGGGTTCCAAAAACTATCTTGGGACAAAAGGTTGCATCTGGAGAAATTACATCACTAGAAGAAATTATAGGGCTAGGATTAAGAATTCAAGAAGCCGGTATCATCAAGAAACTATTACCTGACTTGAAAAGTGAAGTTGTCGATGTTGGAATCATTCAGAAAATGACCTCAAATGGACAATCAACTAGATTCAAAGCAATTGTTGCAGCAGGAAATGAAAATGGGTACTTGGGAATCGGTCAAGGTAAATCAAAACAAATGAGAATTGCAATTGAGAAAGCAACAAGTCAGGCTTTCCTTAATGTCAACCCAATTAAAATGGGATGTGGCAGTTGGGAATGCAGATGTGACCAAAAACATTCTGTTCCATTCAAAGTAAAGGGCAAAGGTGGAAGTGTTACTATTGAAATTATTCCTGCACCTCGTGGACTAGGTCTCGTAGCAGGCGGTAAAATTAAACGATTATTGGAATTGGCAGGCCTTAAAGATGCCTGGACTACTGCAAAAGGTTCTACCCCTACAATGAACTCGACTTCAAAAGCAATATTGGATTGTCTAAGACAGACATTCAGTCAGGGTTGATAGAAAATGGCAAGCGCATATCTCGTTGTTAGAATTAAAGGCCAAGCCGACTGCCCATACTGGGCAACTCACACAATGATGTTGTTACGATTAGACAAAAAATACCGTGCAACAATTCTTCCTGCAAAAGAGAACACATTAGGAATGCTGAGAAAAGTACAACACTATGTTTCTTGGATTGAACTTGATGCAACTTTGGCAAAAGAATTGATTGACAAGAAAGCAAGAAAATCCGGCTATCAAAAAATTACTCCTGAAGATCTAAAGACACTTGGATTTGCAAGTACTGATGAATTAGCAACAGCACTAGCTGATGGTAAAGCAGTACTGTCAAAATTAAAACCATTAAAACCATGGTTTGCATTATCTCCCCCAGTACACGGATTCAAGAAAAGTACAAAGAAACTTTATGGACAGAAAGGAATTCTTGGAGCAAACAAAGAACTTGACACTATTGTTAGGAGAATGATTTAACATGGCATCTAGATTACGGAAAACAAGACGACTTAGAGGCGGACGACACATGGGATGGGGACAAGTAGGTCAACATCGTGCAAGTGGTCACAAAGGTGGTCTTGGAATTACTGGTATGAAAAAACATCATAGGAGTACTATGATGAAAGAAGACCCAGATCATTACAACCACACTCTACCTAAAACACCTCACCCAAATATTATCAAAAAATGGACCAGTCTTAGAGACCTAGATGACTTGTTCACAAAGTTCGGTAAAGAAGAAGGAGGCAAAAAAATCGTAGACCTTGAAAGTGCAGGATTCGATAAACTCCTTGGTGGCGGAAAAATAACTAATGCATATTCCGTCAAAGTTCAACAATTTACAGCATCTGCCGAAGAGAAACTAAAAGCTGTTGGGGGAGAGGTGTTAGCAGAGAATGTCTGAGGGTACACTTACTACAACCATCAGAAAGATGGTTTTCAAAGCAGAACCATACTTACCACAAGTTCCTAAACCTAAAAAGAAAATCCCACTTCAAGTAAGATTACTTTGGTGTGGAATTGCATTACTTATCTACATGATTATGGGGCAGACCCCGTTATTTGGAGCATCAGCACCAGAATTTGATTTCCTAGCCTTTGCTAGAGTTATTTTTGCATCACAACAAGGCACCCTAGTTGAACTGGGGATTGGGCCGATAGTTACAGCTGGACTCTTGATGCAATTATTGAGAGGTTCAGACATTCTAAAATTTGATTTCAAAAAACCTGAAGAAAGAGGAATCTTCCAGACTGCTACTAAAATGGTAACATATGTCGTAATTGTTGCAGAATCCATTGTATATGCTGCAGCAGTTTATGGGCCTGGTATTACAGAACCGTATGTTCTGTATGTGATCATAGGGCAGCTGATGGCGGCGTCGATAATTATCATGTTCTTAGACGAATTAATTCAGAAAGGATGGGGTCTGGGAAGTGGAATCAGTCTGTTCATTATGGCAGGTGTGGCCCAGCAGATTCTCTGGAGTATGTTCAGCCCGTTGCCTGCAGGAGATGGAGGAATGATTGGTATCATTCCATATATTGGACAATCCCTAATGGGTGAAGGCGACATTGCAAATATCTTCTTCCGTTCTAACCAATTACCAAGCATCTTTGGACTTTGTCTTACAGCTGGAATCTTGCTAGTTCTTGTATTTACTCAAGGCATCAAAATTGAAATCCCAATTGTCTCCACCAAATACAGAGGCTTTTCAGCAGTTTATCCTATCAAATTGATGTATGTCTCAAACATTCCTGTAATCTTGGCATCTGCACTTACTGCAAATGCTGTCTTTATCTTCCAGATGCTGTGGGCAAACATGAACCCGCGTAACAATAATTTCTTTATGAACTTTATAGCACAATTTGATCCAACCAGTCCTAACACACCAATAGGTGGTATCATCTACTACATCACTCCTCCAAGAGGTTTGGATGTTGCAGCATTAGATCCAATGCGAGCTGTAGGATATGTCTTGTTCATGATTGGAATTGTTGTTGTGTTTGGTAGATTATGGGTAGAGCTTGGTGGTTTGTCACCAAAGAGTGCTGCTCAAAACTTACTTGATGCAGATGTCCAAATTCCTGGATTTAGAAGATCAAACAAACCAGTTGAAGCTTTACTAAATAAGTATATTCCATCTGTCACCATCATCGGTTCAATGATTTTGGGTGGTTTGGCAGGAATCTCTGATGTACTTGGAGTCTTTGGTTCTGGAATCGGAGTTTTACTTATGGTAGATATTCTCATCAACTATTACACGCAATTAGTTAGAGAACAAGTCGAAGTTGTAATGCCGCGTTTGGGTGCTTTGCTTGGTAGAAAATAAAAAAGTTGTAATGGTGGGAATCCCAGGTGTTGGGAAAACTACATTGTTATCCCAAATGGAAGAGATTATCAAAGATCATCACAAAAGTGTCAGTGTTCTAAGTTTTGGAACATTGATGTTTGATGTTGCAAAAGAAAATGGTCTTTCAGATAGAGACGAGCTAAGAAAACTTCCAGTAGCAGAACAACAAAAATTACAAAAACTCGCAGCTGAAAAAATTGCAGTACATGATGAGGATGTTGTAATTATTGACACTCATGCATTCATTAGTTCTCAAGAAGGATACTACCCTGGATTACCTGAACACGTTCTCAAAATCATCAAACCAACAAACTTTGTCTCAGTTTCAGCAAAACCTGAGGAAATTTACAATAGACGAATGAGTGACACTACTAGAAATCGAGATAAAATTACCCTTGCCAATGTTAAAAAGGAATTAGATGCTCAATCAGGCATGATTTCAGCCTGTGCGGTTATTACTGGCTCTCCTGTAAAGTACGTCCTTAATAGTGAGGGAAAGGTTGATGAAGCGGCAGATAAGATAATCAATGCAATAGGACTGTAAAAAATGGACATTAACTTTATTCTGCTTTTCATCGAATCAATACCGCTCCAATTTGATATCTTTGGTGGTGGACAAATGACTCTTGGTAGTGATGACCCAATTGTCAAAGGACTAGTTGCTTCAATGTTTGCAGTTACTGGATTTGGTGTATTGCTAAACGTTTTCAACTCTGCTGTAAGAAAGAAGATGGTAGACCAAGTAAAGCTAAAACGAATTATGAAAGAGACTAGAGCTTGGCAAAAAGAAAGAATGGCTGCTATGCGAGCAAAAGACCAAGCCAAAGTTGCAGAACTGGGAAAAAAATCATCTTACATGAACAAAATGTCAATGGAGATGATGCAGATGAACATGAGACCAATGATGATTACTTTTGTCCCATTAATTTTGATATTCTATCTTGTATTGCCCCAACTATTCTCTTACACTGTTGCTATATCACCAATACCACTAAATGTAATCCCTGGAGATATGTTCCAATTGACATGTACTGCAGAACAAGCAGCTGATCCTGACCATGTATGTACTGTAGAGAATGCTCTGTACCTTTGGGCTTGGTATTTCCTTTCATCAATTGCATTTAGTGGCATTATCATGAGACTCACAAAAACTTCAATGGATCTTAGTTGACCAAATCAATTGTTATTTCTGGTCCTCCTGCAGTAGGAAAGACAACTGTTGCAAAAGGATTAGCAGAAGAATTTCAATTACAATATCTCAGTGGTGGAGATGTTCTAAAGAATATGGCAAATGAACATGGATTTGATTCAGCAGGAGATGACTGGTGGGATACTGAAGAGGGAATGAAATTTCTCAGTCAACGCGAAGAAAATTCTGAATTTGATAAGAAATTAGATGAAAAACTAATTGCTCTTTTTGATAAAGGAGGGATGGTAATTACCAGTTATACATTACCGTGGCTAATCAAAGACGGGATTAGAATTTGGTTAGAAGGCTCTCATGAGAGCAGCACAAAAAGAATGCAAACTCGAGACAGTATGAGTTCTGAGGATGCCTATGAAATTACTAAAGAGAGATTTGATAAGAATAAAGCATTGTACAAAAAATTATATGATTTTGATTTTGGTGAGGACAAATCTGTCTTTGATGTAATTATAAACACAGACCATTTAACAGCCCAACAAGTAATTGATGTTACAAAAGAAACAGTGAGAAAACTACTATGACTCTAAAGCAACTAGAAAATTTAATCGAAATTGATCAGGATATCACTGATGATGCATATGGAACATACTATGACAAGAGAACAATTGAGCAATTACTACGCTATGGAATCATTCTCTTGGATAAACCTCCGGGCCCTACAAGTCATGAGACTGTAGCTTGGACCAAACGTCTTTTGAAAATTCCAAAAATTGGTCATAGTGGAACACTAGATCCTCAAGTTTCTGGAGTTTTACCTTTAGGTTTGGGTGAAGCAACAAAAGCTTTGGGTGTTTTACTTTATGGTCCAAAAGAATATCATGCATTGGGAAGAATTCATTCCTTGCCATCAAAAGAAAAACTAAAAGAAGTTGTAGGTATGTTTCAAGGAGAAATTTTCCAAAAACCTCCTCAACGTTCAGCAGTTTTGAGACAAACAAGAACCAGAACAATTTATGAATTTGAAGTAATTGAACAAAAGGAACGACTGCTCTTAACTAGAATTTTATGTGAGGCAGGAACATACATCCGTAAACTCTACTATGACATTGGGGAAGTACTTGGACCTGGAGCTACCATGGTTGAATTAAGACGTAGCAGAGTTGATCAATTCCATGAAAAAGACGGTCTTGTAACATTGCACGAACTTGCAGACGCATTTGCATTGTGGGAGGAGAAAAAAGATGACGGCAAATTAATGAAAATGATAAAACCAGTTGAATTAGCATTAAGTGAAATAAAATCAGTAGTAATTCGTGATTCTGCAGTAGATGCAATGTGTCATGGCGCACAACTTGCAATTCCTGGCATCTTGGAGATTTCTCCAAATTTGAAGAAAGGCGATATTGTTGGAGTTTACACGCAAAAAGGTGAAGCAGTTGCATTGGCAGAAGCTACAATGTCTGAAGAAGAAATTAGTGATGCAGCTAAAGGATATGCATTTGAAACAAAGAGAATCATTATGGCTCCTAACACATATCCAAAAAAATGGAGAACAAAACCTACTCCTCCAAAGGATTAAAAAATAAAGAAATTATTTTAAAAGAATTGTTAGCGAAAAGTCTTGTAATCTTTATAGGAATTGGTGTGATTGCAGGACTAGGTTTTGGTGTTTATCTAATTGATGTCAAAAATACAAGTCAGCTAGTTTACGTTGAGGGCCCATCAGTTTCAGTTGTTACTGAAAAGTCTGATTTTAAAATTGGTGAAGAGATTAAAATCCGCATTGTAAACTCTGGAACTGTCCCACTAACTTTTTCTGATTCTTCTTATGGCCTTAGAATTACTGGACTATCTGGAATATTGATGTACACTCCAGTATCTACACAAGTGATATCTTATTTAGATCCTGGTGATGAGGTTGAATTCTCTTGGGATCAAATAAAAAATGATGGCGATACTGCGTTAGAAGGCCTCTACAAAATATCTACAAAAGGAGTAGATGCACAGGAGAATGCTGTTGAAAAATCAACCACGGTAACTATCTGGAAATAGATTTTCCATTCCAAAATAACACAATATATAATCACATTTTGCCGAATACATTTGTCGCAAGACTTGTGCCGGGGTCGCCTAGCCTGGTAGGGCGCGCGCCTGGAAATTGTTTAACCATAAAGCGCGTTCTCGCAAGGGAACGGGAGTTCAAATCTCCCTCCCGGCGCCATTTTGTTTTATGAATTTTATTTGAGAAACTAACACTTTTACAAAAACAGCTCAATCCTTTCCAAATTCAGATTTTCTCCATATTTTCAGATTGAATCTAACTAAACATCATCATTAATTGTCTAAAACCCAAGTTTTTTATTGTAATTTTTAATCCTTAACATAATGATAAATCAAAAACAAATGTTGACTTCAATGATTCTTGTTGGGTTCATTATCACTATGACCCCATTTGCATTTGCTGAACAAGTTTCAGTTAGTCTGCCACCAGGATCTTCTATTCCTGGATGTGAAGAAACAAACGAATGTTATATTCCGTATATGGTAACTGTTAACCCTGGTGATGAGGTTGTATGGAGCAATGATGACTCTGCAGCACACACTGTAACAAGTGGGGCTGTACCTAATGCCGACGGACTTTTTGACAGTGGGATATTCATGGCAGGTACAACATTTTCACATACCTTTGACACACTTGGAAAATATGACTACTTTTGCGTAGTTCATCCTTGGATGGTAGGCCAAGTGTTTGTAACTGTAGGTGGAGATAATGAAAAAGATTTGGGTACGATCACAATGGGCTCAACCATTGAACCAAATCTCGAAGTAGATAATCTAATTGCAAACATTGTACCTAGTGAAGGAAATGCAAATGAAGTAATGACTATTGATGTTACCATTACTGACTTGGATGGTAATCCTGCAGAGCATATTACCTATAACATACAGGCAATACATGGAACAATTGTATTATTAAATGAAGAAGGACATATGCATAAAGGTACTGTAACAAATACTCACACAACAAGTGCTTTAACGATTGACGCATCTGATGATTCACCTGTAACAATAACTGTTAATGCAGTTGGGTTTGGCCATGATGAGCAATACAGAGAAGTATTTGGTGAAATTGCAAAAAAACAAGTGGTGCCAGAATTTGGAACCATTGCAATGATGATACTTGTAGTTTCTATAATTAGCATCATAGCAATTACAGCAAAATCTAGAATCGTTCCAAGACTTTAATCTGCAATTTTTTCTTTTTTTATTTTTATGCATATATTGTATGTAGATTAGTGAAGGTTCTTGAACTATGTAATTATCTTTGATGAACTTGAACTTTGTGAGTCCTATACACCGATTTAATTAGGATCTTTAACGGTCTAGGATTTCATTCTTGATTTACAACTGCCACAGTAGCCGTGCAATTCAAAATTGCTTCTCAAAATTAGATATTTTGATTTTTTTGCAGCATTGACTTGAATTTCTTTTAGAGATTCTTCATCAACATCGTCAATTTTACCGCATTTCATGCAGACTAGGTTTATGTGCTCATTAGTGTGTGCATCGAACCTTGCTTCTCCTTCTACTTCTATTTCGTTGACTAGTTTCTTTTCTTTGAGTAGATCAAGTGTTTTGTATACCGTTGACAGGCTTACCATGGGGAATCTTTTTCTAACAATCTTGTGGATTAGCTCTGCACTAGGGTGATCTTCTGTTTTTAATAGATAATCTACGATTGCAATTCTTTGAGGAGTAATTCTTAACCCTTCATCCTTTAGTGAAGATACGATCTGCTCTAACTGCTGCATGTTACTATTTCCTAGAGATTCTATTTAATATTTATTCCTTATTAGGAATAATTCCTAACAAATAATAACACTTAATTAGGAATAATTCCTATTAGTATTATGCAATTACAGCAAAATCGAATTGAATCAAACAAAAAAACCGTAAATGATGCAATTAGAATCTGTATCAATTGTGGCAATATTGCTATAAAGATCCAAAATCGGAGTATCTTTTGCAAAGATTGCGGTTCATTTTTTGATATGGGGAAAAAATCATGATGAGTGTCCATTCCTGTAGGAGTATTTGTGGGTATTACGATGCAAATGCTGAATTTAGAAATTCAGGAAATAACACATTTCGAAAATATTGCATTGTTTGTGATATTGAATTAATTTCAAGATATTCTAACTGTCCTTGTTGTCACAAATTCTTTGAGGAGGTCAGATTGTAATGGTTTATGTCTGTAAGGGAGTATGTGACAGTCTTAAAGGAGACAAAATTCCAAATGGTTCAAAATATGAATACGGCCAAAAAAGATGCACCTTGTGTGGTATTTTTATGACTATTTCTGGTCTTCGATGTCCTTGCTGTAGTGTTATTTTGAGAACAAAATCAAGGGGAAGAAAATAATGCCCAAAAGAGTTTTGGTAAAATTAGATTTTCATCAAATCCTATAACGGATGTTTTGTAACTCATACTATGAAGTTAATTTGGATGATGATTTCAATGCCTGCTTTGGGATTATTCGAAGTGTCTGAATCTTTTGCACAAAAAATAATCCCTTTACTTTCTGTATGAAAAGATCCTAAGCCAACACATGCAATGATTCTGCAACAAAAATTCGAAGAATAGTTTCAATTTTTATACTCAATTTCAAAATATTCATATTTTCAATAGGTTTTACCTAATTGTAATGGAAAAATCATTTGATGAAGAACTTGTAGATATTATGAACAAATCTGCATTGGCACTAATGATTTCAATAGGTCACAGAACAAAACTGTTTGACATTATTTCTAAGATTCCACCATCCACAAGTGATGATATTGCATCAAAGGCTGGTCTTAATGAAAGATATGTGCGAGAATGGTTGGGGGCACTTGTTACTGCAAGAATAATTGACTTTGATCCATCCGATAAACAGTATTCAATCTCTGAAGAAAAGGCAGATCTTCTAACACGAGATGGTTCTTTTAATTTTGCAACGTCAATGCAATTCATTCCAGTTATGGCAAACGTTGAAGAACAAATTCTTGATTGCTTCAAAAATGGAGGAGGAGTTCCATACGAATCATTTCATCGATTTCATGATGTAATGGCAGAAGAAAGCAGTCAGACAGTACTATCTGAATTGATTGACGGAATCCTACCAATTGTTCCCGGATTAATCAATAAACTCAAAGAAAATATCAAAGTTTTAGATGTTGGATGTGGAAGTGGTAGAGCGTTAAACTTGATGGCAAAAACTTT
>JBOEHF010000020.1:757-12346 GCA_050633805.1 Candidatus Nitrosopumilus sp. | reverse complement strand
TTTTTAGAACTCTAGCCCAATAAAACATTGTAAGAGCAGCTGCTCCAATCAGAATAAAACTCACAAAACCTGAATCTGCTCTTTGTGTCATAATGTAGATGATTCCTAAAAATAGAATAATAATAATAGGTATGATAAAATTCAACGATTGTTCATTTGAATATGCACCCTTATAACTTGCCAAACAGTAAAAATTAGAGTCTGCCAAATATAAAGTATCTTTGGTTTTTATTACCATTTTTAAAATTTTTAGATGTTGTCTGATGAGAAACAATCTAAACTTTCCATTAGTCAAATTGCTCTAAGAGGAGCAATAATTGCAGCAATTATTACTATTCCATCAATCATAACGTTTGTTATTGCTTGGATGATTTTAGATAATTTGATTAATGCAGCAATTTTAGGTGCAATTGTTCATTTTATCTCCATGGGATTTTCGTTGAAAATTTCTAAAAAAATCCTAGTAAAAAAATAATGTATAGATCATATTTTATGTAGTATGAGAATTTTTAAAAATAATGTCTTTTTCTGGAATTGAAGATGATCTTGTATCTGAAATTAAACTAGAACTAATTCAAGCTAAAATCTATTTGTTGGTTACATGTTATGGTAAAATGTCATCAGAATTAATTGCTGAAAAATTAAATATATCAAATAATGATGCCAAAAAAGCATCAAAAGATCTAATGTCTCTTGGCGCTTTTATTGATATATCTGATACTGAATTTGAAGCCATGCATCCACGATTTACTGCTGTGAATATGTATAGGAAGATGTGNNGAAAAACCCTATGATGATGCAAGAACTAAATAATGCTAATGCTGGCTGAACAACATTGAGTATTGACACTGAAACCTGCAAACATCAACCCGTTTATTTTGGTGTAGTAAATATCAACATCGATGAACGAACTATAGGTTCTGTTGATGTTTGGAGATGTGGTGTTTGTAAGAAAAGATTCTGTGAAGAGAAACAACTTGGAATAGAAGAACTAGCTGATTTAGTAGGGATGCCCAAAATTGACCCAAATGCAAAATGGGGAGTCAGCGTATGTAAATTGCAACAAGGCAAATACAAATGGAAGTTAGTAAAATTAAAAGAAAATGATGAGATCAAACACGAATGTTTGGATGAAAAAATAATCACTCTCAAGGTTAATGATTTCAAAATTGAAGATGACAAACATTGGAGCTTTCTAATTGATGACAATGTTAACAAAGCCGTAGAAATTTAATTCTAATATGGATCTTAAAGTTCACATTAATAATATTCATGGAAGCCAAATGGCTGCAAAAGTCACGGGTAATTTTACAATCGATGAAAATGAATTTCGTTTTACTGCAATCGCATTTGGAAGAATTGGAGGACAAAATATAGGTGCAAAGCTCTCACAAACTACTGAGAAAGAATTAGAGAGATTAGGATATGATGTAGAAGAAGTGATTTTATTACTTCAGAGAAATCTAATACAAGGTAATCTGACTCTTCCAGAAGGACTCAAAAAAGAATCCTTTGTTGATGATTAGAATTCTGCTTCTTCTAATGATTTAGCACATGAACAACTTCTAGTTTTGGGAATTTTGTCAATTAATTCTGTTAATACTTTTCTTGTTTTCTCTACATTTTTTGAAAGTGTCTCGAGAACCTCTTTAGCTGTGACCGGTTTTTCTGCCCATACATCATAATCTGTTACTGTTGAAATTGAGGCATAACACATTTGTGCTTCTCTTGCTAACTGGCATTCTGGAACAAGTGTCATTCCAATAATATCTGCACCTGTAGTTCTATAGAATTTTGATTCTGCCTTTGTTGAAAATCGTGGACCTTCAATGCAGACATATGTGCAATCTCTATGCATATTCAAATCTTCCTTGTCTGTAACTTGAAGAATTGATAATTGTAATTCTGGGCAAAAAGGATCTGCCACTGAAATATGTATGACCCTTCCATCTTCTGAAAATGAACCCTCTCTTGATTTTGTAAAGTCTATGAATTGTGTAGGTAATGCAAAATGACCCGGCTCTAATTCTTCTTTTAGACTTCCAACTGCAGAAGGGGCAATGATTCTTGTAACTCCCAATTCTTTGAATGCCCAGATATTTGCCTTAAAATTAATTTTGTGTGGAGGTATAGTGTGTTTTTTACCATGCCTAGGAAGAAATGCAATCTTTCTTCCTTTGAAAATCCCTACCGTGATTGTATCGGAAGGTTTCCCATATGGTGTATCCACATCTATCTCTTGGGCATTTTCAAGTAAACCTGAATCATAAATTCCGGTTCCACCAAAAATCCCTACCTCTACATCTTTTTCCATTAATATTTCACCAATGATTTACAATTGTATTTGCTAATCCCCTTCATTCCATTTAGATCAACTAATTCAATTAAGAATGCAAACCCTACAATCACTCCTCCAATCTTTTCAATTAATTTTGCAGAAGCTTTTGCAGTACCTCCTGTTGCAAGTAAATCATCGCAAATGAGAATTCTTTCCCCTTCCTTGATGATATCTTTTTGAATTTCTATTGTATCTTTTCCATACTCAATTGTATATGATAATTTTGTAGTTTTTCCAGGCAATTTACCTGCTTTTCGAATCATAATCATCCCTTTGTTGTATCTAGAGGCCAAAATTGAGGCTAAAATGAATCCTCTTGATTCTATTCCTGCAAATACATCGATGTCTTTTGGATGGAAATATTTTGAAAATTCATCTGCAACAAATGACAACGCTGATGGATCTTTTAGAATTGGACTAAAATCTCTAAATAAAATGTCTTTTTTAGGGAAATTTGGATATTCTGCAATTTTGTCTTTCAGATTCATGGTTCTCATCAGTTTTATCTGAAATAAAATTGTTTGATATTATTGAATTTCAAATGTTGTTTCTGCACTGTTTGTCGCATCTGAGACTTTGATTGTATACGTGCCAGGTTCTGTATCTTTTGGAACTATCCATGGTTGGTTAATTTCCCCCTCTCCTGATGCAGGGAATGAAAGTTCTTGAATTATCTCTCCATCTTCTGCAATAATTTCAATTTCTACAGTTTGTGTCGCACCAACAACATGAATGTTTATTGTCTTACCATATCCTGGTATTTCTTGACCCTCTCCTATTTGTACTGCCATTCCATCTTGCACTGTTGCAAGTACATTGATCTCTTCATTATCAAAATTAGAGCCACTTTTTGCATTTATGACCCATTTACCTGCAATGCCGTCTGTTGGGATTCTAAATGATCCTTCGGAAATTTTTCCATTTTTATCTGAAAATGTTTCTTTAACTTTGATTTTTTCCTCTTCTGGATTGATCAATGTTATTGTGAGGAGAACATTTGGACCCGTTTCACCCAAAATCAATACTGAATCTCCTGGATGATAATCTAATTTTGTTGTGTTAATGTCAATTTCACCTGAACCTGTCTGTAAACCTACTGTGAAAACTTCTGTACTTTGAGCACTGCCTTTACTGATAACGGCAGTATACACTCCAGATGCATATCCATCTAATTCTATTGAGTGTGTTCCACGACCATCTGGCTGTAAAGTTATTGATACTGCTTCTCCTTTTGGTTTGTCTGAAGGATCAATGATTAGCAAACTGATAATTTCTGATGCTTTACCTGAAAGAGTGATTATTGCAGTTTCTCCTATTTTGTAACTGAGCTTATCAAATTCTAAGTTAACTGGAATTGTTGGCAGTTGGCCTAATCCTGCATAAATGAATTCTTTTTCTTTTTCTTGAGTTGCAATTAATGTATATGTTCCTTCTGAAGTATTCTGTGTAGTTTCAAATTCAAATTCTACAAAACCTCCTTTGTCAGTTTGTATTATGTCTGATACAACTTCTTTTCCTAATGGATCTTCTAATACAATTTCTATTGGTTTGTTTGGTAATGCTGTACCGTTAAATTTCATTGTATCCCCTGGTTCAAACTTTAAATTGATAGGTGTGATGATGATCTTTTTATCTGATTCTACTTCCCAGTAAATTAATTTACTTTCTCTTCCATCTGTAATGGTTGCACTGTATTTTCCAAACGGTGTATCTAGTGGCACAATTAATGGTTCTTCTAATTTCCAATCTCCTTTTGCATTTATTTCTGCTGTTCTAGAATTGATGACATTGTCTTCTGGTGTTTTGATTTCAGCAGTAATCGCACCTCCTGGATTACCTGTTCCAAAAATTTCTAAAAAGTCTCCTCTATGAACAACATTTGGAATTCCTTTTATTGTCAGTGGAATGTTTTGAGATTCTGGAATCCTGTTGTCTATTTCCCCAATTCTAAGACTCAATTTCTTTTCTTGGCCTTCTTTGTCTTTTACTTTGAAATCTACTCTGTCAGATTTTTGATCACTGGAAATTTTCATAGTAGTCATGAAATGACCATTTTCATCTGTTTCAAAACTACCTATTTTTTTTGAATCAATGTAGAAGTCAAACTCTTGCGCTGCTCCAAAATTATCTCCTGTAACTCTAATTGTTGAACCTATGTTTGGTTTTTCTGGAATTATTCTGAAAATTGATTCAGATGTTATACTCTTACCTGTAGTTCCCAAATTTTGATTTGGTTTTGAATTTTTAACAACTTTAGGAATATCTTTGGCAATAGATACTCCTGTATCAATTTGGACATTCTTGTTATCTAGAACCTTCCAGTTAATATCCGAAGTTACTTTATCAGTTTTTACTCCAAACTTTACAGATTCCCCTGGTTTTATTGGATCTGAAGATGTAAAAACAATTACTTCCTGGGCATTCTTTTCTCCAGTCCAACCTTTCTCTGTTTTAAATGACTTGAAATTAAAATCACTCCCAAGCCAAATTCTTAAAGTGTTAACTTCATTATCTGAATCGTTTGTCACTTCTAATACAGATGTTTCTTCTAATGCAATACTTGTAACTGTGATTTTTTCTGCGTATACATTTGTAGGAAGTGTAATTAACACAATTGAAAATAACAATACAATTGAAAGGAAAATTCCTCTCCTAGAGGACATGTTCATATGATTCAAACCCATTATCTCTCACTTAAACCTTAAAGCTTTTTTCCTGTTTTTCTATTTCTTAATTTAGTATTTTTCATGAGCAAACTTCTTAAATCTTGGACTTTACATTTTGAAATTTATCCAAATCTGGTTTTACAGCCACATTTTGATATTGTCTGATTCGTTCAGCAATTAGTCTGTACAATGATCTGAATTGATCCTTGGTTTTATCTGACAGAAAACTGGCCTCTTCAAGAGTAATTTTTTCACAAATGTATCTGGTAATTTCTTCATTATCAAATTCTTCCCAATCATCATCCCTATGCTCCTGCCATATTTTTTCCAATTTTTCCAATACTCCATTACCTTCCTTGGAATTGACGTCTTGAGGTGTAATATTGGAAAATCCTTCTTGTCTTAGCTTAATTTCATAAGTTTGATTTACTGGATATAGATAATCTTCAATAGCAATATAATCTTCAATTGATTCTAGTTTTTTACCTTCTCTTTCAAAGAAAATCGTTTGAATTGAAGAAAATTCATTTGATGCTAGTTGGGCTGAAATTTGTTTAGATTCTTCAGAATTATCCAATAAAACAAATGTCATGTATCCGTGATTTCTATAAAATATTGCTAATGGCAAAACTGAATTTTTACTATATGCTGCAATTACATTTAGTGGATTCATTGAAATATTTGGATCTTGTAAGAATTTATCAAATGCATTAAGGTACATTGCATCTGACATTGTTTCCACTATTATTATTGGTCGTGAGTTTGTTCCTATCTCTCTATCTACCATTGATTCAACCTGGCCTCTAGATAATCCATACAAAATCGGTGTCAATGTTTTATCATCTGCATTCCAATAATCATAAAATATTCTACTAAGATGTTTTCTCTTGTCTAATTCTACAACAAGCAAGTTGCCTGGCGTATAATCAAATATCATAAATGGTGAATGTGTTGCATACAAAACTTGATTTGATCCTGCCAAATTTTTCAGTAAGTCTGAAATTCCCATCTGTTGTGTTGGATGAAGATTTCGTGCAGGTTCATCTAAAAGTAATATCGCTTCTTTTAATTCTGCTCTTTGTGTTTCAGCTGCAAAGTTTACAATAAATGAAAATGTCCATTTGAAACCCTCTGCCCTTCGATTTAGCAACCCTGTGTTTGTAATGGTTCCGTCTTTGTGAACATCTGAAATTACAACACTCATAATGTTACCTGGATTATATCTCAAATCCACATGAATAGGATCTCCTTTCCATGCTGGGTTTAATTTTTTACTTAGTCTATTACTAGCTGCATTTAGAAGTTTGATACATTTTGATGGGCTCTCTTTCACCTCATCTAGTTCTTTGATGTCTAATTCTGCTAAATAGAATAGATTTCTAACTGTCTCTGCCTTGTCAAACTCTTCGACAAATTCAATAGAATCTTGACGTTCCCCTTTCTCTTCTCTTAGGTATTCATTGAGATTGATATTGCCATAGATTTTTTTATAATCTGAAAAATAAACAAATCGTGGGTGTAATTCTGAAGAAATAAAATTCATCAATGCTGTTTTTTCACTTTCGCCACTTAGTAAATTTGAAAATTGATTCTCAGGACTCGCATAGATCTTTTCCCATTCTTCAATAACTTTGGATTCTTGAATGGCTATGACGTGAAATTGATTACTAAATTCTGCCATGCCTCTGTCAAATGTTTCTTGATTCTTTGGAACGTCTTCCTCAAAAAATTTTGTATCGATTTGAATTCTTAGATAATTTGGAATTGTATCTAAAAATCCAAAAATCTGTTTTGAAAAATTCTCCCATGAGTTAAGTCCTTTATTTTCATCTTCACTGAGTTTATTTTCAAATTCGTACTGAACATTGGGATTTTTATTTGTTCTAAATAATTTAATTTTCTTAATTTCAGGTAATCCTGGAAATTTCTCTTTGATAATACTAATTTCATGTTGACTTAATTCAAATTCACCTTCAGCTAACCTCATCTCTTCTTTTAATTCTTCATTCATCTCATCACAAAGATCTAATTCTGAAACTTGTTCATCTTTATTTAACAGCGTTAATGCTTGAAGAATTGTAGTTTTTCCACTTTCATTTCTACCTACAAAAGCTGCTAAATCCCCAACTGTAATTTCTCCAGAATCGTGAATGCAACGATATGCTCTAGCTCTGAATTTTCTNNAACTCATTCGTCAAATTGATCTTGACCCTTGAAATTTTGCTAAATAGATATAAGGGAATTAAAGATTTTAAAACGAAATGGCTGATAAACGAGTTTTTGTTGTATTTGTTTTACCTGTAATTTTCTCAATAATATTTGGCTCTGTAGTATTCTCTGATATTCTTCAAAAACCTGATAGAGAGCTAAACATGTGGCCCATGTCTTATTCTGAAGGAAGTTCTTCTCATAATGCCCAAATTGAAATAATTGGACTATCAAAACAATATTCTACTTCAGAACCTGTTAAAATTCAGGTCAAAGTAGATGATTACTCATTCAGCTGTGGAGATCTATACATAACAATTTATTTCTCTGGGAAAAGTGATGTAATTACACAGGGTGGATTTTTTGAACAGTGTTTTGAATCTGGAAGTAAAATTCTTCCCCTTGGAGATACGTTTTCTGAGATAATTTCTACTCCTGGATCATATGAAATAGTCGTAGAAATGGTCTCAAAACAACTAACGAATATCTCCACTAGAGGAACTTTTACTATTAAATAGGAATTAAATACTGATTGATAAATAAGAAAAATGAAATTAAAAGTTATGGTGATTTAATGGCAAAGAAAAAAGACTCTCTAATTGAAGACACAGAAAAAATTAAAGATGATTTAGATGTATTAAAAAAGAAAAAGGACATTCTAGATTCTAAACCAGCAAAGAAAACAAAGAAAGNNCAAAGAAAGCAGAAGATAAGCCCGTAAAACCAAAAAAATTAACCAAAAAAGAATTAGAAGAAGCTAAAAGATTAGAAGAATTAACACTTGAAGAAGAATTAGAAGAACAACTATCTGATGAAGAAATTGAAAATTTCCAAATAGAGAAAGTTGACATGGAAAGATTAACAAACAAAGTTTGTGATATCTTGGCAGAGAAAGAATCTGATGGGATGTTCCAAGGTGAATTATGGAAAAAACTTAAACTCACAAATCAAATCGGATCTCGTTTGGCACTAAAACTTGAAAGAATGGGGACTATTACAAGAGAAAAACTTCTTGAAAATAATCGTTGGACTTACAAATTAATTTTAAAAAAGACTCCAATTAGCACACAATCCATTGAGAATGCTCCATGTTTGGTTTGTCCTGTAGAACAGAAATGTTCACTTGAAGGTGAAATCAGTCCTAGAAACTGTCAATACATTGAGGATTGGGTAATTGCAGAATTAAAAAAACCCGTGAAGGCTAAATGAAATTAGCAGATGCACGTAAAGATCACTATCGTAGATTAGCTCATGAACAAGGTTTTCGAAGTAGAGCAGCATTCAAACTTCAAGAATTAAATAAGTCATATCGTCTTATTGGTCCTGGATTTAATGTTCTAGATCTTGGATGTGCTCCTGGTGGTTGGACCCAAATGGCTATGAAATTAGTTGGAAATCAAGGAAAAGTTATGGGGATTGATTTATCATATGTTGAGGAAATTCCTGGTGCTCATATAATTCGAGAAAATATTGAAGATGAGCATGTTGTTGATGAAGTATTATCGTATTTTGGGCGTAAAGTCAATGCAGTAATTTGTGATCTTTCACCTCAAGTAAGTGGAAATTGGTCAGTTGATCACGCTAAACAAATTTCATTAAATTATGATTGTACAAAAATCATGGACAAAGTTTTAGAACACAAGGGAAATGCAGTTTTCAAAGTTTTTGATGGTGAATTTTCCATGGAATTTAGGAACTATGTGAAGAAAAAATTTGCTAGAATTAATCTTACAAAACCCAGTGCTAGTAGAAAGCAAAGCAGTGAGTTATACCTTGTTTGTTTAGGTTTTATTGGATAGACTGAAAAATTTCAGTTATCTGATTAATGGTTGCATTAGTTCTGAATCCTGTAGGATTAAATGCTGTAACACTAGCCAAAAAATTATTTTCTTGTAAACTTGATACAGCTTTTTCTAATTTTGGAGGAGATGATTTCATTTTAGATGCTATTTCATCTATTGTAAAATATATTCCTGGCATTTCTGATTCTGCTAAACATTTGTCAAGAGTTTTTTGACATGTCTTGCCTATTTTTAAATTTGAACTTTCTTGAATCATATTTTGAATGAATTGCTTATCAAAAATTTTTCCGATCCATAATGGTCCTGCTATTTTGATTTTTGATTTACATAATTCACATTCATGTTTTTGTTCTAATGAAATTTTTCTATGTCCACAATTTTGACAATGTAAAATATATCCTAGATTTTCTTGTTGATCTGGTCTATTGAGAACTTTGACATATGTTCTATAGTAATGCATTTCACTTTCAACAAACATGGGAATGACAGTTACGCCTAATCTTGCTGCAACTGCTCTAAGACAACCTAGAATTAATCTAATTGCAATTTCATTTCCATATTCTGTTCTAACTGGAATTCCCCCGTACTTTCTTTTACATGCGGATTGAAAAAGGCCATTTAAGACTTGAAGATCTGTGGCTGCTGTTGATAGTATGCCTCCATGCATGGTCGCCCTAATCCCACAGTCAAAAAATGCTGCAGGTGACCCAAAAGGATCTATGTCTACAATTGAACCTCGTTCTCCTTTTTTTGAATAGTTACTGAAAAATCTACAGACTTCTTTTTCTGTAAACTCTATGTTTTTTATCCCATTAAGATTTGCAGAATATTCTGCCATTTTTAATGCAGTTGGATTAAGATCATTAATTACAATTTTTTCAACATCTAACTCGTTTGCAACCCGTAATCCTCTAACACCTACTCCTGACATACTTTCTAAAAATATTTTTGGCCCATCAAATTTTTTGAGAAATGCTGCATATGCGATAATCGAAAAATCCCGATTTAATTTTGCTTTTGGATTAAAAAATGCTGGTTTCATTGGAGGAACTTTATCAATGATTGATTTTTTTGGGACTAGTAGTTTTGTTTCTCCTTCAATTATCTCTTGAAAAGTTTCATCTGGAAATTCCAATTCTTTTTCAATTTTTCTAAACGTATAACGGTTTAATACTTGTGCTTTAAGACACAATTCGTGCAAATTTGTGGTGTTGATGATGCTGGACGTGGTCCTATGTTGGGACCATTGGTTATAGCTGGAATATCTTTGGAGAAAAAAAATATCAAAAAACTAAATGCTTTAGGAGTTAAAGACTCTAAAAAACTCACTTCTAAATCACGTGAACTACTATACAAAAAAATCATTGAAATTATAGATGACTATTGTATTGCAAAAATTTCTCCTAGATCTATTGATGCCAGTGTAAAAAAACACTGTTTGAATGGTTTAGAGGCAAAATATATGGCCAAAGTTGTATCAAAACTAAACCCTGACATCTCATATGTTGATTCATGTGATGTAAACCCAACTAGATTTGGAAAAGAAATTTCTAAACTATCTGATAATCATAAAATCAAATCATATCACCGGGCAGATAGTAAATTTGTAGTAGTTTCTGCAGCATCTATTCTTGCTAAAGTTAGTCGAGATAGGGCAATTGCAAAATTAAGAAAAGACCATGATCTAGGCAGTGGATATCCGTCTGATTCTGTAACTGTAAAATTTGTCACAAGATATTACAAAAAAAATCATAAGATGCCTAATTTTGTGCGTAAAAGTTGGAAGCCTGTTCAAAAAATAGTTGAAAATAATTAGTTTTTGGCTCTTGCAATAACCATTGCATGATCTTTGTCATATGGATGCAAATCTATAGATTGCAAAATTTCAAATTTTTCTTTTAATTTTTCTATTTCTTCTTCGACAATTCTTTTTGGTGCTTTTGTGACATCGATACTTCTAGTTTTAATCACTAAGAAAAAATATCCTCTTTTTTTTAGAAACATTTCACAATTATCAATTGCAATTTGAGTTTGGTCAGGCTGTGCAATATCTACATACACAACATCCACTTTTCCAAAAACTGAAAAATATTCTTTTGGCTTTCTGGCATCTTGTAAAATTGGAACAATGTTTTTTCTATATGCTGCCACCCTGTCTAAAAAATCTCTGGCAACTCTACTTGCATGCTCTACTGCAAAAACTATTCCATTTGGACCTACAATATCTGAAATGTGACTTACTGTGGTTCCAGTAGATGCTCCCAAATACAAAATTTTACTTTTATTTTCAAAAGGAAAATAATCTAATTCATTCATAATTGATGCTGCTAATTTACTTCTAAATGGATCCCATAACCTGTATTCGATATTTTTTTTAATAATTAATTTTTCTTTGTAGACCTGATTTCCAGGAACCATGTTTTCTGTAGCTAATTTTTTCTGGCCTTCTGATTTTATCCAAAAAATTGATTGATTATCTTCTTCCAAACTTCTTTCTCTTTTTATTTGAATTTTGATCTTCTCTTCTTGGTTCGTCTCTGTAGAATCCTTGTTTTCTATCTCCGCCTTCTCTACG
>JBOEHF010000020.1:0-726 GCA_050633805.1 Candidatus Nitrosopumilus sp. | reverse complement strand
TTCTCTACGGTCACCTCTTCTTGGACTATCTCTATAGCCACCTTCTCTTCTAAATGATGGAGGTGGTCTGGTGTCTTTTTCAGTTGGATTTTCATATTTCTTGCCTATTTCATCAACTCTGACGTTGAGTTTTTCAAGTAAAGTTTGATTCAATCCTTCTCCGTAAACATCAACTCTTGCTGCAATGACTGCTTTTGCAGCTACTGCACGAGCAATTTTTCCTCTCTGCCATCTTGGAGCAGCATGTACCATTGCATGTTGGAACAACAATCCGTGTTTTGGAGGTTGAGATCCAGTCTTCAATGATCTAAACAATGCTTTTTCAGCTCCTAAAACCTGTATTGTACTGGCAGGAAGTGATGCCATTTTCTTGAGACTGCCTGCTCTTCCTAAAATTCTTGCACCTACTGCAGTTCCAAGGATTGCTGAAAGATTTGGTGCAATCTTTTGCATTTCTGATTCTACGTGTTCTTCAAGTTTTTTACGTAGTTCATGAAAGTCTAAAACTTGCTTTGCAATTGATTGCACAATTGCTAAATTGATATCTGAAATGTCTCCTCCTCTACTTTTAGTTGAAATCAATGATAGCATTTCTACTTTTGATTCTGGAAAACCTGCATCTTCAAAAATTTGCTTAGTTAATGATTCTCTTTTTCCTGCCATTACAATTTGTGCATACCCGTTGATGCTATCAATTATGTTGTCTAATTCTGGAAAATGTAATCC
>JBOEHF010000019.1:962-15615 GCA_050633805.1 Candidatus Nitrosopumilus sp. | reverse complement strand
AAGAAAAAAGTCAAAGGCGTTATCATCATCACTGCAGGTTTCAAAGAAGTTGATGAAGAAGGAGCAAAAAGAGAACAACAAGTCATAGAGATTGCTAAAAAATACAAAATGGATGTCATCGGACCTAATTGTCTTGGAATCATGAATCTTGATCCAAAAACAATGATGAATTCTACCTTTCTCAAAGTTACACCAAAGTCTGGAAAAATTGCACTTGTTTCACAGAGTGGTGCAATTTGTGCTGCACTTGTTGAGGATGCCAGTGCACAAGGAATTGGTTTCTCTGCAGTAGTTAGTTTGGGAAACAAAGCCGTGATGAGCGAAGTTGACATACTAAAAATTCTTGCAAAACACAAACAGACTGAAGTTATTGTTATGTATCTTGAAGATATGGGAGATGGACAAGAATTCCTCAAAGTTTGTAAAAATATTACTAAGAAACTCAAAAAACCAGTACTTGTTCTCAAATCTGGACGCAGTCCAGAGGGTGCAAAAGCTGCAATGTCTCATACTGGCGCCTTGATGGGCTCAGATGAAATCTATGATGCTTTATTGAAACAATCCGGTGCAATACGAGTTGACACTATGGAAGAACTATTTGATTATGCTACTGCTTTCTCAAAACAACCATTACCATCTAAAGGTGATCTGGTAATTGTTTCAAATGCAGGTGGCCCTGCAATTATTTCAACTGATGCATGTTCTAAAATGAATATCAAGATGGCTGATATTTCAAGCGTTAGAAAAAAAATTGATGCAGTAATTCCACCTTGGGGAACTTCTAGAAACCCTGTTGATATTGTAGGTGATGCTGATTTTAACAGATTCTATAATGTTTTGGATAGGGTACTCACACATCCTAAAGTTGGCTCTGTAATCTCTATGTGTACTCCATCTGGAACACTAGATTATGATAAACTAGCAGAAGTAATTGTTTCAATGTCTAAAAAACACAAAAAGACAATGCTTGCAAGCTTGATGGGATTAGATGAAGGAATTACAAATAGAGAAATTTTGGCAAAAGGTGATGTTCCATACTACAACTATGCAGAAGGAGCTATCAGAACTCTTGCTGCAATGATAAAATTTTCAAATTGGGTTAAAGCACCAAATGGAAAAATTACCAAATTCAAAGTAAACAAAGCAAAAGTACAGAAAATCTTTGATAAAGTAAAACAAGAAAAGAGACCAAATCTCCTAGAAGAAGAAGGCCAAGAAGTTCTCAAAGCATACGGATTACCATTACCAAAAAGTGCACTAGCTACATCTGAATCAGAAGCTGTAGAGATTGCAAAGAAAATTGGATATCCTGTTGTTATGAAAATTGCATCACCGCAAATTATTCACAAGTCTGATGCAGGCGGTGTCAAAGTTAACTTGACAAATGATGCAGAGATAAAATCTGCTTTCAAAACTATTATTAAAAATGCTAAAAGTTACAACAAGAAAGCCGAGATCAAAGGTGTTCTAATTGTGGAGATGGTAAAAGGAGGTAAAGAGCTAATTATAGGCTCAAAACTCGAACCTGGATTTGGTCCCGTTATCATGCTTGGAATGGGTGGAATCTATGTTGAAGTTCTCAAAGATGTAACATTCAAACTCGCACCGGTAACTGATAGAGAGGCTGATGACATGATTGCATCAATTAAGACTCAGAAATTACTCCAGGGAGTTAGAGGAGAAAAACCCTCAGACATCAAAAAATTATCTGAATGCATTCAGAGATTATCCCAACTAGTTTCAGACTTTAAAGAGATCAAGGAATTAGACATGAATCCTGTACTTGTCATGGAAAAAGGAAAAGGCTGTAGAATTCTTGATGTCAGAATAGGCCTCTGATCGTATCTATTCATAAATTATCGCCTACACATCAATTTAGAATATTTATACAACATAGAAATGAATATAGTTACATGACTGATGGCGGAAAGTCGATTGTAACGGGCGCTGATTATATTGAAAGTCTTAGAGGTCGCGATCTCAAAATTTTCCTCTTTGGGGAATTAATAGAAAATTATGTTGATCATCCAATTATCAGACCTTCCATTAATGCAGTTGCAGAAACTTATGATTTAGCAGTTCGTGAAGAAGCACTTGCATCAGCTAACTCTTCATTATCTGGGTTGAAAATTAATCGATTTTTACACATTGCAGAAAGTGCAGAAGATTTAGTTCTGCAAAACAAGATGCAGAGAAAATTAGGACAAAACACTGGAACATGTTTCCAGAGATGTGTTGGAATGGATGCAATGAATGCTTTACATTCTACAACCTTTGAAATTGATGAAAAACATGGAACCGATTACCATAAACGATTCTTAGAATTTGTAAAGATGGTTCAAAAAGAAAATTTTGTAATTGGAGGTGCTATGACTGATCCTAAAGGTGATAGAAGTAAAGGACCTTCAGAACAAGATGATCCTGATCTATTTACTAGAATTGTAAAAACCGATGAAAACGGAGTTTATGTTTCCGGCGCAAAAGCGCATCAAACAGGTTGTATCAATTCCCATTGGATTATCTTAATGCCTACCATCAGATTAACCGAAGAAGATAAGGATTGGGCTGTTGTTGGAGCAATTCCCGCAGATGCTAAAGGAGTCACTTACATTTACGGTAGACAATCTTGTGACACACGAAGTATGGAGGAAGGTGATATTGATGATGGTAATGCAAAGTTTGGAGGACAAGAAGCCTTGATAATTTTAGATAATGTGTTTATTCCATGGGATAAAATCTTCATGAATGGTGAATTTGAATTTGCATCTATGCTTGTAGAGAGATTCACATGTTATCATAGGAGAAGCTACGTATGCAAAACAGGTTTGGGTGATGTGTTAATTGGAGCAGCTGCAACAATTGCAGATTACAATGGCGTTCCAAAAGTATCTCACATTAAAGACAAAATTATTGAAATGACCCATCTTAATGAAACAATCTTTGCTGCAGGTATTGCATCATCACATCAAGGTCAGAAAATGAAGTCAGGTGTTTATCTTAATGATGATATGCTTGCTCAAGTTTGTAAACATAATGTTACTCGATTCCCATATGAAATTAGTAGACTTGCGCAAGACATCGCAGGTGGATTGGTAGTTACATTGCCATCAGAAAAAGACTTTAGACATCCAGAAGCTGGACCTTTACTCAAAAAATATCTTGCAGGAAGAAAGGGTGTTGATGTTGAAAATAGAATGAGAATTTTAAGATTAATTGAAAACATGACTTTGGGAAGAAATGCAGTTGGATATCTAACAGAATCTATGCATGGCGCAGGCTCTCCTCAAGCACAAAGAATCCAAATCCAAAGACAAATGCAAGTTGGATACAAAAAGAACTTGGCCAAGAATCTTGCAGGCATTACAAACGATATTGAAGAACCAAAAGAATCAACTGAATACTTTAAACGAGTTTTCAAAACAAAAGACTCTGTTCTTTAAAACTTCTTTATAATTTGATATACTATCATGGCAGGAGCTGCCACATACATTCCCAAATTCATCATAATCACACCCGCCCCATAAACTAATACTTCGTATTCTGTTTCTGCAAATGACATTACAGATAGTGTTGATAGCAATGGAGAAATTCCAATCTTTACCATCTCCTTGACGACTGGATTCTCTCTTTCCATGTCTGCCACATATGGTGAAAATGAATAGTAGAATTGGTTAAATCCAGTCATAAATGATATTCCTGACATGGTTTTCATTAATTGGTTATCTCTGATTTCTCTAAGCAGTTGAACTTGTGACGCCATTTCTGAATCAAAAGTTGCAGTGGCAATTAAGCATCCTCCTCCAGAATCATATTTCTCTTTTGTTAACAAGGAATCTTCCTTCTCGGCGATTTTTGGTTCTGATTCTTCTGCAGTTAGTTTTTCTAATTCTTTTTGTTGCTGAGCTATTTCTTGAGGAATTTCTTCAATATTAACCGGTTTTGTATCCACTTTACCAATTTCTGCTTCTTTACCACTTTCTTGAATTTCTAAACTATAATACTTTCTACTTTGTTCAATCAATTTCTGATATCTGTCTGGTTGTGAATACAACCACAGCTCATCATTATACAAATTACCACACAGTCTTGATTCGATTGAATGTTGATGATGTTCAAAAAAATCATTTCCCATAAAATTATACAATTGATAGTTTTCTTCACACCACTCTATTCCATTTAGTGTCAAACCTGCAGTATCTCTAAATGGTGTTTGTGCATATGCGGAACTGACTAGAAAAAATATCGAAAAAACTAGTAAATACTTCAATTAGAAATTCTCTTTCTGCTTCTTGATAAATGATGCTACTCTTCAAACTAATAATTTCTCAGGATCCTTTTTTAGTAATTTTGACGTAATTATAACACAAACAAACAGGACGATCTAATACACTGGCATGGGTGTATAATGTGAACCTGTTTGTCTGAAAACTTATTGATCAGTATTCTTCTTCTTTGGGTCTTTAGATTCCTCATCTTTGATTGAATCTTCTATACCTTCTAATTTTTTGTCAATCTCTGTTGTCTTTGTAATATTTTCTGGCTTATCAGTATCATCTAATTCTTCTATCTCTTCTTCTTTAACAAAATGTTCTGAATATTCTGAGTCTTTTTCAATTTTGTCAATATCTGATAACTCTTCGATTGTATCTGAATCTTCAGAATTTAATGGATCTGAAAACGATAATTCTTTTTCATTTTTCTTCTTTACAAATTGCTTTACAACCATAATTCCTACAACTATTGCAATTATGACATAGTTGATTGGGGGTTTCAGCAATTGAGTGATATATCCAACTTGAGGGAGTACATGTGCTACTTTTCCTATGTATTCTTCCTCTGTAATTGGAAAATCAGTCCCAGGAATTGATGCTGGATTTGCATCCCCCTGTGTTCTTATCGTTTTAGGCTCATCTTGAATTATTGACACCACTCGATGCACAATTACTCGGTTATGGTCTGATGGCCGATTAAACACAATGATGTCATCTACTTGAATATCTTCAAAAGGTTCATGGCCTTGAACAACCAAAACATCATAAACTTGTAAAACTGGAATCATACTTCCACTTGCAACAACATAAAATGGATTTTGAGTTCCGAATGCAACTTGTAGACCTATCCAGATTACTAAAACTCCGACACCTACAATGATAATGTCTTTGATAACTCCTTTAGGGACTGATCTTTTTGCCAATTATAACCTCGCCTATAGTACCATTGATTAAATTTACTAACTGTCAGATCTTATTTCCACATTCTTCACAGAATTTGGAGCCTTCTTTATTGACAAATCCACAGTTAGAACATTTTCCTGGTTGAGCAGCTTCTTGGGGATTTCCTAAAAGAATTACTTCACCAATTTTTTTAATACTACTCCATGGCACACTACCTTCAGTTCCATCTTCTTTAGTAATTACTAAAACCATTGATTGTGTAGAGTCTATTCCAACTTGTTTTGCACTTCCAATTTTATTTGCATTTTCATCAAAAACTGTTTTTCCTTCAATTGATGTGACTGAAGTTGCTGGACCTGGTTTTGTAACTGTCTCTTGTGGGGCTGTTGCAGTTTCTGGTTGTGGTGCATTCTCAACTTGCGGTTCTAATGGTTTTGCACTTCCAACTTCACCTGCTTCATCTTCTTTTTTGAAATCTCTATATTCTGCAATTGATGCATTACAAGAATTACAAATGTATTGACCTCGTTCTGCTAAAATCAGATTTTCTGCAACTTCTTCATTTGGATTTTCAAATTCAATTTTAGGAGGACCTTCAAATTCTTTCTCACAAGTATTGCAAAAATGTTTAGTAATTTTATCTGCATCTAATCTTCCAATTGGTGCCAAAAACAGATCAGGACCGCCTAGGTTACCTTTCATTTGCTGTTCATCAGTAACAGTAGCCATAACATAACCGCCAGATCCTCGTAATTTTTTTAGTCTAAGTTCTGAACTCATATCTGAGATTCATCAAAACGTCATTTAAGTATATATCAAAATCATTTTTACAACAAAAAATATGGTGTTAATTCTGGTGAACATTTTTAGGTACGTTGTATGATATCATGTTAGAATGGCTGTAACACAAATTTCAGATGCAAAATCATGGGAAGTAGATGTCATAAATTCTGACGTTCCTGTATTTGTAGACTTTTGGGCCGAATGGTGTGGTCCATGTAGAATGGTAGGCCCAGTAGTTGAAGAACTGGCAGCTGACTATGATGGCAAAGTAAAATTTGTCAAGGTTAATGTTGATGAGGCCAATGAATTGGCATCAAAATACAATGTCTTTAGTATTCCAACTTTAATCCTCTTAAACAAAGGTGAGATAGTCAGCCAGCAAGTGGGTGCTGCATCTAAAGAATCATACCAAGGTATGATTGATAGAGCACTCGCATAAATTCAAACACGTTTTTCTTCTTTTTTGATCCTAAAGTAATTAATATTCCAAAAATCGAGTGAGACTATGTCATTTGGTGAAGTAGATACACTAAACATGCTCTTTGACAAACTACAGAGTCTATTTGATGAATCCCAAGGATACTATGAATCCTTTTTGGATACAAACAACATGTACAAGAAAGGTCAAATCAGTGACAAAGAATTCTTCCAAAAATTAGGTGATTATACAGTTGCATATTCTGCACTAGAATTTTTAGCAATCAAAGTAATTTTCGAGCTAAAAAAATCAATTGGTACTGGTTCTGGAAACACACAATCTCCAGGTTTAATGCCCGGAATGGGTCAACCAGGAATGATGGCAGGTGGAATGGGCCAACCGCCACGAGCTGGCACTGCAGATAATCCAATTGGCGGAGGTCCTCCAGGAATTGTTTCTGCACAAGAAGCATTTGGAGATGTTGGAACATTACCATCACCTGATCCTGCTTTGATGCCAAGACAAACACAACAAACTGCACCACAAGGTGGAAACGGATGTCCTTCATGTGGTTCACCACTCAGAGCAAATGCAAAGTTTTGCACATCATGTGGTGCTAAAGTATAAAATCAACAATTAAAAATTATTTTGTTATTCTTGTGTAGTTCCACATTCAGGACAGAATTTTGCTGTAGCTGAAAGAGAATTTCCACATTCAGGACAGAATTTTCCACTTGATGCTTGTTCACTGTATGCATTTCCAATAAGAGATGAACTTTTTACTGCTCCAGATGGAACATAAGTTTCATCATCAATTAACACTGGTTCAAAGTCTTGCTCTATCAAATATGTCATCATTCTTGGAACACCTTTTCCTTCATTTTTTGGATCTGGAACTGAGTCTCCTAACCAGAATGCAAATCTCATTAGGGTTAATTCTGGAGTTGAGAATGCTAAAGTGTGCTTTGACATGTAATCTTGTGCAGCTTTTTTGCCATCAAAACCTTCCATGATGATGGTATTTTGTATTTATGTATAATAGTTTCTGGAAAAGTGGACCGGGAGGGAATCGCACCCTCGACATCCTCGTTGCGAACGAGGCATTATACTCCTAAACCACCGGCCCTCAGAATACCCCATTTCAGTTGTTCTTTTATTCATTTTCTCAATATAGTCTCTTGTATGTATGACATGCAAAAACTGTACAAATGATGGTAATAAGAAACGAGAAAGTAACAATCTCATACACTTTATCTCAACGCATAATAGCCTCTGACATCTAAAATTTTCAGATGACGTATGATACTGTAATTGCTGGTTCACACGTGATTCTTCCTCAGGGCATGGTTGAAAAAAATATCATAATTGATGAAGGAAAAATTGTTGGATTCACAACTGATATCCCTGCATGTGATCACAAAATCAATGGGGCAGGTCTAGTTTCAGTTCCTGGACCAATAGACACTCATGTACATTATGGAGTTTATTCTCCGATTAACCAAGCTGCAAAGACAGAATCTCATGCAGCAGCAATAGGTGGAATTACTACTATGATGCGAATGCTTAGACTTGGTGATCCATTTTCAAATTCTCTACAAGATCAACTTGACACTGCATCTGAAAATCATTATATTGATTATACTATACATGCTTCAATTTTTACACAGAAACAAATCAGTGAGATGAATCTTTGTGTTGAAAAAGGAATAACATCTTTTAAAATTTACATGAATCTTGGTGGAGAAGTGGGTCATGTATACATGGACATGCCACCAAATTCCCCAAACCTTGTTGCAGCTGAAGTAAATGTAACTGATGAAATAGTGGAACAAACAGTAAAGACTGCAGCAGAACTTGGATGTCCTGTATTAGTTCACGCAGAAGACTATGAATCATGTGGATGTGGAATTAAAACTGCAAAAGAAAAACATCAAGATGGTTTATCTGCATGGTCTTCTAGTCGTTCCCCGGAGTTTGAAGCTAAAGCAATCAAAACAGTTTCAAAATTTGGTAGAGATTATGGCTGCGTGATTTATTTTGTTCACATTGGTTCTGAACGTGCACTAAAACAAATTGAAGAAGAGAAAAAACTTGGCACAAAAATTTTTGTAGAAACTTGTCCTCACTATTTGACACTCTCTTATGAAAAACAATCTGGGTATCTTGCAAAAGTAATGCCTCCTATTAGGACAGAAAATGATAGAAAGGCTGTGTGGAGTGCACTATCTAACAATCAAATTGATACCATAGGTACAGATCACGTTGCAAATCAACTCAAACTCAAACTAGGAGGTGATGATGTGTGGAGTGCACTAGCTGGATTTCCTGGAATAGGCACAGTAATTCCTATTTTACTCAATGATGGCGTAAATCAAAATAAAATTACACTAGAACAATTTGTACGATTTACAAGCCAAAATGCTGCTCAAATATTTGGAATGTATCCTCAAAAAGGAACACTCGAGAAAAACTCTGATGCAGATGTGACCATGTTGGATTTAAAGAAAGAAAAAACGGTAACTTCAGATTTGTTTGGTGGATTCTCTGATTATATTGTATATGAAGGAAGAAATCTCAAAGGATGGCCTGTCAAAACAATTGTTAGAGGAGAACTAGTTGCTGAAAACTTTGAAGTGATTGGTAAACTTGGTCATGGTAAACTAGTTGATAGAAAAATTAACTTGTTTTCAAAATAATTTGTTTAGAGGTTTAATTTTGACGATTGCTTTTTAAGAGAAAAACTCCAATTCATTTTGTTGCAACTACGGTTTCTTTTTCTCTTAATGATGATTCTCTCTATCACTGTAAGCTCTGCATATTTTGAAACTTCTTTTGCTCAAGAAATGTCTCCACATAAACAGTGGAAAAAATTTGCAGATCTTGACATGATCACTTGTAACCCTGGACACTTGTTGTTGCAAAAAAATAATGGAAATCCTACATGTGTAATGCCATCAACATATTTGAAATTAGTTGATAGGGGATATGGACATCATAACCCGAAATTTTTGGAAAAACATCCTCAAATGATGAACAATCTAAAAGATGCGATAGCATCAAACAAGAATATGATGTTTCATTGGCATGAGATGATGCAAAATGATTCTACTATGGTAGGTAATACTATGGCTGATTGGGTTTATCAAATGCATGAAAATCCTGATTTATTAAAAAACATGTTGGGTCCTATGACTAGTGATCCAGAATTACGTGAAAAAATGATTCAAATCATGAAAAATCACCCACATATGGAAACAACGATGAAGCAGAACTCAAAATGGATGGATTCAGTTCATGGTTCAATGATGGGCTCTGGAATGGGGCAAGGGATGCATCATTCTCAATGTGCTTGGTGTCCTCATTATGAAGAACATTCTATTTCACATTCTATGAATTCTGACAAAATTGATTCGCACCATATGGGATTTTCAAATTCTGATAGAATGATGGATATGATGCATCACATGTGGATTAATCCTGAAATGGTTCAAGATATGCATACTATGATGCTTGAAGATCCTTCTCACATGGCAATGATGTCAAACCAATTGATGGAACCTATGCTAAACGCAGTAATGGATGATCCAATACTAAGAGATCAAATGATGGAATTAATGTTGGAACATCAAGATTTTATGAATTCAATTAGACATGAAAATCCTGACTCTGAACACTGATTTCTAAAATCAAAAAAAGCAATTTACCGGGTGTTTTAATTATAAAAAATGCAAATTACATTAATTGCCAAAAATAGAAATTGAAAAAAAACATCGAATCGCAATAAATGACTTGATCATTTATCTGAAAAATTCAAAATTTCTAACTGATGAACATGTAGAATCTGCATTGAGAAATATTCCTAGACATGAATTTGTTCCCGAATCTGAATTAGATTATGCGTATAACAATGAACCTCTCCAAATTATGAAAAATCAGACTATTTCCCAACCTGGTGTTGTCACAAGAATGACAGAATGGTTAGATGTTAAAGATGGACAAAAAATTCTGGAGATTGGTACTGGATCAGGATGGCAAAGTGCAATTCTTTCTTATTTGGTAGGAAATGGAAATGTTTATTCTGTTGAACGACATCCAGAACTAGTAAAATTTGCACAAGAAAATCTAAAAAAATTAAACATTGAGAATGTACATGTAATTCTAGGTGATGGCAGTCTTGATTATCTCAAGGGATCTCCTTATGATAGAATCATAATCACTGCTGCATGTTCTGAAATTCCTCTACCTTTACTTGATCAACTTAAAGAAAATGGATTAATTATTGCGCCTGTTGGTGATTCTTCTCAGTCATTAGTATTGCTACAAAAAACCTCTAAAGGAATCATAGAGATTAAAAATCATTCAAAATATGTTTTTGTTCCATTACATGGTAAATTTGGAAAAAAGTAAAATTGTTTTAAATAAATTTGATAGATCCATAGCCTACCACCGATGCTGTATCTCCTGATACATCACCACTTGTTGCATAACTTAACAATTCACCTTTTTTTGCACCAAGATTTTTGCATGCAATCATTGTTGATGCAATTGCACCATATCCACATGCAGTCACTCTTCTTTCATTTAAGACTTGGTAGAATCTTTCCAAATTCATCTCTAAAATTGGTTCTATCAATGCTTTATCTTGTTGATGTGCAAAAGAATTTTCTTCATAATGTGTAAAATCAGATGATGCAACAATTATTACATTTTTCTTTTCTGCAATTTTTGAAACTGCATTTCCAACATCTATTGCAGTACCCATGTTCTGTGATCGTAAAATTATGGGAAGAATCTGAAAATCACTTGAAAGAATTTCTTGTAACATTGGGACTTGTACTTCTAAACTATGATCTTGGGAATGAGAATATTCATCAATTTCAATAAAATTTGATATTTCAGTTATTTGTTTTGCTGAATCTGAATCTACTTGAACCATTCCCAAAGGTGTTTGCCATTGTGCATCTATCATTGTAGCTACATCTTTCCCTACTCCAAAATGATTTGGTCCAATGATGATTACAAGTTCTGGATTTTGAGATGTAATTGATTTGTAAGAGTGACAAGCAGTTGGACCTGAATATACGTACCCTGCGTGAGGGCAGACTACTCCAAAAATTTTTTCATTTACTGTACCAGGCTTGCTACCTGGACCATATTCATGTTCAATACACTGTCTGATCATATTCTTCAACTCCATGCTTGTTCCAGGATAAAACTGCCCTGCAACTACTGGCGCTCTGATCATTGTTTTGTTTTGTTTATTATTTTATAAAAAATCATCAGGTGATTCTCTAATAATGTTTCCATTTGGTGTCTCTTCTTTGAAAATTACACCTTCAAATTTTGAGATTTTGGTATCCTTATCTTTCCATGCATCCTTATCTAGCCCTGCCTTCTGGCATGTATATTCAAGAAATTCCTCAACATTCCAACCATATTCAATTGGAACTTGTGGCAATAGCAAACCTGATGTGTATGAATTCTCTACAATTAATCCGTCTCTGCCAACCTTAATCTCTTTGAGATAATCACCGTATTGTTCTACTTTGATTTGAACTGGTGGAGTAAGAACTGTAACCTCAAAAGTAATCTTTTCTAATTCATCAGAACTTACTGGACTAAATCGTGTGTCTTGAGTTGCAGCAGATATAGCAGATTCAATTATTCCGTCTGATAATTTTTTTATAGGAATTGGATATCCTATACACCCTCTTAACGAATCTTGTTTGTTTAATGTTACAAATACTCCTGAACTAAAATCAAATTTGGAATTAAATTTTGCATCATTAATCTTTGAATTGTTTCTTAAAAATTCTGTAACTGCTCTTCGTGCAAATTTTACTAGTTCTTCTCCATCAGAATCAGAAATTTTCTTTGATTTTCTCATACTTGTTAAATATGTTAAAACACAATAAAAAACATTGACGGAAATACTTGGAAAAGAAGCAGAACTTTATGAGACATTACCTGATGATAAGGTAAAATGTACTGCATGTGCTCGTTATTGTGAGATTGGCAAAGATCAAATTGGTTTATGTGGAATTAGAGGAAATGAAAATGGTAAACTACAACTATATGCATATGGTAAAGTAATTTCAGGTCACGTTGATCCAATTGAGAAAAAACCACTGATTCACTACTATCCCGGCAGCAAAGTTTACTCTATTGCAACAACAGGATGCAATTGGCTCTGTAGATACTGTCAAAACTCTGATATCAGTCAGCGTAGAACAGTTGAAGGAATTGATATGACTCCTGATGAGGTAGCAAACACTGCAGTCAAATATGGTGCACATGGGATTGCATACACCTACAACGAACCTTCTATTTTCATTGAATTTGCCCGTGATTGTGGAATTGCTGCTAAAAAAAAAGGACTGTTCAATGTTTTTGTTTCAAATGGATATGATACCCCTGAATCAGTTTTAATGATGAACGAATTTCTTGATGGAATTACTGTTGATTTTAAGGGAAGTGCAGAAAAAGAGTTTACTAGAAAATTTATTGGAGTTCCTGATCCGCAACCAATCTTTGACACTCTATTGGAAATTAGAGATAAAACAAAAATTCATGTAGAAATTACTGACTTGATCGTACCCAAAGTAGGCGATGATCTAGAACATGCAAGAAAACTTTCCAAATTTATTTACGATGAATTTGGCCCTGAAATGCCAATTCATTTTTTGAGATTTCATCCTGATTACAAAATGATGGAGTATCCTAGTACTCCAATTGAAACTTTGGAAAAACATTATCAGGTTGCAAAAGATGTTGGATTAAAGTATGTATATTTAGGAAATGTACCTGGACATAAATGGGAACACACCTACTGTTCTGAATGCAACAAAATAGTTGTAAATCGTTATGGATTTAGTATTAGAGAATGGCATCTTGATAAGAACAATTGCTGTGAGTTTTGTGGAAATAAGATCCCAATAGAGGGCAAATTACAAGAAGGTTACAAACAAGATCGTTTTCAGTTTGTATCTTGATCTTTACTAAAATAAAAAAAATTACTGTACTTTGACAGATTTCTTCTTTTGTGGAGTAGTTGGTTTACTCTTTGGAAGAGTTACATCCAAAACCCCATCAGTAAGTTTTGCTTTTACTTTTCCAGGAATTACCTTTTCTGACAATGGGACAGTCTGATAATATGACATACTGTGTCTTTCCTTTCTTACGTAGTTTTTCTTTCTTTTCCTCTTCCTTATGTTCGCCAGTCACTTCAATTGAATTGTCTGTTACATTGAGTTTGATCTCATTTTTTTTCAATCCTGGCATGTTCATTTTCATTCTAAACTGACTTCCTTCATCAATCACATCACAACCACTTTGAGCAAGTTTTGGGAAAGATGAAAAATCTATTCTTGGAAACGAAGAAAATGATTTCTCTAAATCGCTCCTAAAATTCTCAAAAACCCTGTCAAATTCAGAAAAATTTGACTTTGCTGGTGTTGATGCGACTTTTTTAACAGGTTTTTTTGCCATGCCAAAAAAGTGTTATAGCTTATTTCAAAGATTTTGTTAATTCTCAAAAATGACAATATCATGTTTGTTTATCTACAAATAATATGATATGATGATATGGTAGGTGACAATTTCTGTCATTGTGGTTCATGTGGCCATGAAAAAGTTGACGAATGTTATACTAAACAATGTGCTTGTTGTCTAACTGATCACCAAGGCCCATTTGATAAGAATAGATGATCAAAATACCATTTTCTGCAATACATACTCCTGTTTTCAAGTTTGAGAAAAACAAGTGTGAATTTATATGATTTTCTTCTAATGTTTTCAATGAAAACAAAGTTTTTGTCTTTGGTAATTGTTGCAATTATCTTTTCAATGGTAATGATTGTTCCATCTGATATGACTCAAACAGCTGATGCCGCAAAGGCAAAAGGTGTTAAAAATCAACAGTATGGACAAGCAACTAGTACCAAAGTCTGTGGTGACAGACTATGTACTGCAGAAGACTTTACAAAAGAAGGAACAAAAAAGGAGATTGCCCCCACCGGAAAATCTTCAATCAGCTCCAGTATTGCTTTGAGCAAAATGGAACGTCTCTTCGAAATTCATAGAGTTCAACTCTTATCAGCATGGGATTCAATGTCTGATTCAGAAAAATCTCACATGTTGAAGATGTTTGATAAAATGTATGAGAAGATGCAGTCAATGAGCTTCAGTGATCACATGAAACACATGTCAAAAATGATGGATGGAAAACATGACATGAAATCCATACATGACAAAAGTGGTTGCTCCTGTGGAGATGGTG
>JBOEHF010000019.1:0-890 GCA_050633805.1 Candidatus Nitrosopumilus sp. | reverse complement strand
GTGAACACTCTATGGCATGTGAAGCAGGTGGAGAAGCATGTTCTTGTTCTGAAGATGGAATTTGTAATTGTGGTGCAGACTGCAAATGTGCTACATGCAATTAATGAAATAATTCCTAAAATCTAATTTTTTCTTTTTTTATTTCAACTAAATGATATCAAATTTGCCATTTTCTTTGGCTTTGTAAATTACATCTGGTTTTCTGAGGAATATGCCTGATTCTAATACTCCTGGAATCTGTTTTATTTTCTGAGTAAGTACTTTGGGATTTTTTATTACTCCAAAATCACAATCCAAAATTATGTTTCCATTTTCTGTAAAGAATGGATAACCTCTATCAAGTGATCGAACCTCAACCTTTCCTCCTAGTTTTTTAATTGATTTAGNNACAAACTTTGTCTTGTCTGCCATAACTACCACTTTTTTTGAAAGACTGAACAAAATATTCTCTCTTAACAGTGCACCACCACCACCTTTGATTACATATTTTTGTAAATCAATTTGGTCTGCACCATCAAACACAACATCAATGTGATCTACTTGATCAGCTTCAACTAAAGGTATGCCTCCTTCTTCTGCAATTAATTTAATTTGTAATGATGTTGGCACTCCTCTAATGTTATATCTTTTAAGTTTGATTAACTTTGCAAGTGATTTAACAAGTGCAGTTGCTGCACGTCCACTGCCTAATCCAATAACATAATCATCTTTTACAAATTTTAGTGCATCACTTGATAATGCCCTGATGGCACCATCGTATGACAATTACTCTACCTCTGCTTGATCCAGTTTTGATAACACTTTCATGATGTTGCCTTTGATTTTATCCAAATCATCTGCATCTTCATCAAAGTCATCATCTAATGTAACTGGTTTTTCTTTAATTGGTT
>JBOEHF010000018.1:904-1340 GCA_050633805.1 Candidatus Nitrosopumilus sp. | reverse complement strand
TTGAAGGACTTGCACCAGATACGCAGAACTATATCTTCATGGGAATTGTCGGTATAATTTTTCTAATTTGGTATATAGGAATTAGGGGAATAATTCTCAAAAAGAAAATTCTAAAAAATAGTTACTAGAATTATTTTAGATATTTTGTTTTATCTGTAATTCCAGCTTTTTCAAATGCAGTCTTTCTGTTGTTGCAAGATTCACAGACTCCACAATGAAGTTTTTTGTTTGAATAACAACTCCACGTTTTGAATATTGATTCACCCAAAATTTTCATCCCGGATTGTAACAGATCACTTTTTGATAGTCCTTGACGATATGGAGACCAAATCTCTATATTTTTTCGTAGTTTTGATTTAATTCCATCAATTTCCCCTTGATTAAATGCAGTTTCTAGTTTTTTTGCAAAGCTTGGTCTACAATCAGGATAATGTTT
>JBOEHF010000018.1:0-894 GCA_050633805.1 Candidatus Nitrosopumilus sp. | reverse complement strand
TCTCCTGTATGGGCACCATATACTACTAGTGAAGCATTTAGAGTAAAAGCCCATGCTGAAGCAATTGATAGAAAAACTGCATTTCTAATAGGAACTACTATTGAATATTCAAACTTGCTAGGGATTTTTCTTTTGGAACTCGTTAAAACATTGGAATTGCCATACAATTCTTTCATAAACCCAATATCAATAATTTTGTGCTGTTTTAATTCCAGCCTTTTTGCAAAGGATTTAGCAGCTGCAATCTCACTATTTGCTTTTTGACCATATGAAAAAGTAATTCCATACAACTCATACTTTGATTTCAAATATGAAACTGCACAAACAGAATCAACTCCCCCACTAAAAACAACGACTGCCTTTTTCATAATTTATTCAACTATCTTCTCTTGTCTGCAGCACCCTTGCTAGGTTTACAAATTAAAGTTTGACATTCTGTGTTTGAGGATGCAAATCCTTTGGACATGGCCAAACTGATCTTTTTTAAATTAGCTGAACTTTTAGAAAATGCAATAACTGAGGGACCTGCACCACTAATTGTTACACCTAATGCACCAGCTTTAATGGCATTTTCTTTGACTTTAGCAAATCCTGGAATCATATGCTGTCTTGCAGGTTCGACAATTACATCTTTTATCGAATTTCCAATCAATTCAGGATCTTTTTTCATAAATCCCGCTACAATTGCTGTTGCATTTGATAGATTCAAAATACTATCTGTTAACTTGACTTTTTTTGGAATTACTCCTCTTGACACTTTGGTTTTTTTCTTTGGAACGTTAATTGTTGGAACTGCAACACACATTCTAAGATTAGTTGGGGGATCAATTCTAATTACATTCAATGGATTGGTTCTTACAATTACAAAACCTCCTAGAACAGAAGCTGCAACAT
>JBOEHF010000017.1:0-6910 GCA_050633805.1 Candidatus Nitrosopumilus sp. | reverse complement strand
AAATAAATGACAAGAAACTCACCAGGGTATTGACTTGGAAGAAAATTGCAGATAAAGGTGCAGTTGAATCTGGAAAAGGGAAGGCATTCAAAATAGATGGAAAGCAAATTGCAATTTTTAATCAAGACGGATACCATGCAATGGATGATCTATGTGTTCACCAAGACGGATCAATTGCACCAGGAAAACTAGATGGAGACATAGTCGAATGCCCATTACATTTTTGGCATTACAATATCAAGACAGGGGAATTAACAGACTATCTCAAAGATGTCAAACTTGAAACATATTCTGTGGAAGCAAGAGATGACGGCATTTACATCGACATTTAGTGTAAAAATATCGCTGTAAATTCAAAAAAACACAACACCATTTTGGTTACAAATAATGTAATGTGAAAAAATGACAAATTTGTTGAAATTCCACATATGGAATGTTTGCATATTTCTGTTATGTCTAAAATCGGCCATTAAACTATGCAAAGTAAGATTATCTTATTAATGCCATTAGGAATTCTAGTAGGCATCTTACAATTTTGATTTACTGAAGAGATATAGAAGGCCATATTCATTGCCATAGATGAAGGAAAATTTGAACAACCAAAATCAAGATACAATCATCAAGAGTTATTATTTTTGGGACATGTTGAAGATTGTGCCATAGGAAATTAAGTTGCAATCAACATAATTTCTCCAGATGAATCACAAGAAGAAATCAACACATATGCATCTAAATAATGAGACAACATTACACATGAATCTCAAATCGGAGTTCATCAAGTCAGCTAGGGTATCAAAGTGTAGAGATGCATCAGCAGCATTTGAGGTTTTAGGAAATAGTTAAGATTAGTGCATAAAATTGGGACAATAGTAAACGGGATCAAAAGAGAGGTACAAATTCCCCCCCAGTACGAGGTATGGGTTATGTGGGACACAGATTATCATTCTGCAATAGTGCGATACCGCCAGAGTATATTGTATAGTGTGTGTTCAAAATGAGCAAACTATGATGAACATTATGCATAAGTTTTATTCTCAGATTATCTCAAAAGGAATTGTTGAATCAAGAAATTGTAAATGAGATTAAAAATCAAGATTATTCTGAAATTACAGAGGTAATCGAAAAATTCCTCTTAGAGCAAATTGAGAAAAATCATTCAAAAGGAGTAATTTTAGGATTAAGTGGAGGTCTAGACTCAGCAGTTTTAGCTTACATTTGTAAAAGAAAATTACAAGACAAAACACTTGCGCTGATAATGCCAGATACCTCAATTACACCAAAATCTGAAACAGAAGATGCACTCAAAATGATTGCACTTTCAGGTATAGAATACAAGCTAATTGACATCAACCCGATTGTAAATGAATATTCAATGTATCTTGAACCAAATGAAAGAGCAAAGGGAAATCTAAGGGCAAGAGTCAGGACAAACATTCTATATTATTATGCAAATTCCAAAAACTATCTTGTACTAGGATCAAGCGATAAAAGCGAATACATGATTGGGTATTTTACAAAATTTGGTGATGGGGCATCAGACATTACGCCAATAGTTTCACTATACAAATTACAGGTTAGAGAAATTGCAAAATATCTAGGAGTGCCAGAAAATGTGATTGCAAAGAAAAGTAGCCCCCATTTGTGGAAAGATCATGAAGCAGAAGACGAGTTGGGAATCCCATATGAAGAGATAGATTCTATATTGTATTGCATGTATGAGAAAAAGATGTCAGCAGATGAAACTGCAAAAGCAACCCAGATTGATAAAGAAAAGATAGAGAAGATTGACAAATTACACATAAACAGCGAACATAAAAGATTGCCATCACAAAAACCTGACAGAGATTAGAATGAAACTTCAAGACACATTATCAAAAGCAGAACAAGAAGTAGACATTTCAAAAAAAGTCAAAATTTACCTCTGCGGAGTCACAGTTTATGATGAATCACACATAGGTCATGCAAGAACAATCATTGTTTTTGATGTATTGAGAAAATATCTTGAGAATAAAGGAATAGAGATCGAATTTGTTCAAAACTTTACAGATGTGGATGATAAAATCATTAATCGGGCTAATGCTGAAAACAAAACAGCTGAAGAAATCAGCACAAAATACATCGAAAATTACCATAATGATTTTGATGGACTAAATGTAAAACGTGCAACAAATTACCCTAAAGCAACAGAACACATTGAGGATATCATAAGATTTATTGAAAAACTAATTGAAAAAGGAATAGCATATCCAACAAAGCATGGGGCATATTTTTCAGTATCAAAATTCCCAGAATATGGAAAGTTATCTAAAAAGAAAATTGATGAGTTGCAGTCAGGGGCCAGAATCGAGGTAGATGAGGAGAAAAAAGATCCATTGGATTTTGCAGTATGGAAATTTTCAGATAAAGGACCTGTATGGGATAGTCCTTGGGGTAAAGGACGACCAGGATGGCACATTGAATGCTCAGCCATGAGCATAAAATACCTGGGAGAGAATTTTGACATTCATGGAGGTGGACGTGACTTAGTTTTCCCACACCATGAAAATGAAATTGCACAATCAGAATCATGCACAGGTAATCAATTTGCAAAAATTTGGATGCATGTAGGAATGGTAACAATTGACGGGGAGAAAATGTCAAAATCCATAGGCAATGTAAAGTCAATCAAACATGTTTTAGAGAACTGGGGTCCCAACATCATAAGATTATTTTGTTTATCAGGGCATTATTCAAAACCGATTGATTACTCAGAAGAACTGCTAAAAGAAAATCTCATCAAATGGAGACAAGTTGAAACGTGTCACTATGAATTAATTCACGCAAATAATGAAGATGGTGAAAACATAGATGAATTTGTCAACAAGACAGGCATGGAGTTTGATAATGCCCTAGAAAGCGATTTGAATACCCATTTGGCATTATCTGCATTTTTTCAACTAGTAAAAGAAACAAACAAACTAGCTGCAGAAGAAAAACTAGGAAAAGAAAATACCCATGTGATCAAAAAAGAATTAAAAAGAATGTTAGAAATTTTGGGACTGTCAATTCCAAAAATTACAGACGAGCAAAAAGAAGAAATCAATCAGATGATCATGAAAAGAGAAGAAGCAAGAAAAGAGAAGAAGTTTGATGAAGCAGACAAAATACGAGACAAATTAAACGAGATGAACATTGAATTAATTGATCATAAAGGAAAAACAATCTGGATGATTAAAGAAAAGATAAAGGCTGAAAAATAAAAAAAGTAGAATTAAGGATCAACCATTTCTAATTTATCCCCAATTCTATCATAGTATCCATTGATTTCCATTGCAGGAATGTTAAATGTTGCAGATACAGTATCTCCAACAGTAGCACTGCAATTAGAAACAACAACGGAACGTCCAACAGCGGACTCTCCTACACAGCCATAGTCAGTTACAGCAATGACAGTTACGTCCTCAGTGACAGATGTAGGGATTACATTCCAAGGAGTCAATGTAAATACCAGTGTCACTGAAATTGCAGCAGCTAAAATTGCTATGAACTTCAACTGTGGAGTTTTTTGATTTGTTGTTTGTTGCATTTCTCCTCACTACTATTTTCATTTCAGAGAATATAACCTAGGGGTAACATTTTGACTGGTGCTAACTTTAACAAATTAAAATTAGCATCATATTTTACAATCACAATTTTTGTTTTTTAGAATTCTTATTTGATCTGAGGGCTCATCTATGAAAACATCCTGAATAGATTTTCCAGTTGCCTTTCTTTTATCAAGATGACTTTTATGGTTGTACCCACGAGAATTCATCTCATTTACCAATAATTCATGCCTAAGATACATGGCTTTTAGCTTGCCATGCCAACGAAGTGTTTCAGGGTGCATAGAATATCCTTTTTTATTTTCAGTGATAACTGTCCACATAGCATGCAGTTCACGATGTTCTCCTAGCAAATGATTTCTACAAAGGAGATTTGGGGAAATGTCCCATATTCTCATTTGATGTCGCCCATTTATTTAAACCAAAATTTTTTACAATTATTGCATTGAATTATAGATGAATTGATTTCAGAATTATCTAGAATATAGAAATTTTTCGAACCACATGTAGGACAAGCATTGTCATTCAAAACATCACACATCCCTCATTCTTTTAGAATAATCATAATTGAAAATCTTTTGAGGCGTTATTTCAATTGCAATTTCAGATTTTGAATTATTTTTCAAATACTCTGAAAGAATTGATTTTTTTTCTCCAAGATATTTGCTAATTAATACTGAAAGTATTCGTTCCCCATCATTGTGAAGGATTTTAGCAGTTCCGTTTCCCCTGGAACCCTTGTAAGGGGGTTTGTCAGTAGCAATTTCAAATCCACAATTAGGATTTTGTTCTAAATAAGAAACGATTTTGGCAGTTTTTTTTGTTGCACAGTAGATTTTTCCATCAATTTGTTCATACCACAATGAGAGAATATTTGGAGATCCATCAGGTTTTATGAATGCAATACGAATTGGAATTTTTGTGCCATCAATAAGATTTTTGAAAAGTTGTTCATCAGATTTTTGCATAATTAACCCCACCAGAAGATTTCAGAATAGATTTTGTGTAACAATAATCACACGCCCATTCTTCAAATGTTTGTCCACAGTCATTGCATTTTTGATTCATCTTTTGACTCATGAAGAGTTTTTGGTTTTTTCATATATGAATAGTGTTCAAAATTACACATAGTGCCAACCAGAAATAATTATGTTGGAGTTAAAATACCATTTCAATAAAACAAACATGTGAAAAAAATTATTTCAATTTTTACATTATTGATAATCATTTCAGCCAGTCCAGCTTATGCTCACAAATTAATTTCGCATGATGATTCCCATAGAGATATAGACAATGCATTGAGAATTCCTGATCATAAAATTTCATGGGCAATTTATGAAAACCTAGGCACAAATGAGGCCAAATTTTATTCATTTGATGGCAAAAGCGGGGATTCGTTTTATGCCAGTATCGTAGTACCGAAAATCGAAGAATTAGAAACATATTCTCCAACTATGATTTTAATCAACCCAGGAAATATTCAAAATTACGACAATCAGGTAAAATCAGAGAGGGACATTCAAAAATTTCTTTATGAAGGAGGTTTTCCATCAAAAGAATTCTATGAGCCATTTGGACAGGTGACATACTGGGAAAGACAAGAAATTAACATGTTACTTCCTGCAGATGGAGAATATTTCATAATCGTTTTAGATGAAAAAAATCAGAAAGGAAAATACAGTTTGGCAGTTGGAACAATTGAAGATTTTTCAGGCGAAAATATGTTTTTGATTTTACCACAATCTTGGTGGGACACGAAAATATTTGTAAATGATTACATGTCAATTGGAATTTTATTTTCCATTTTCATTATTATAATTCTCTCAATAGTATTTGGAATAAAAAGAAAAATTAAAAATAAAAGCTCAAGCTAATTATTCAAAATTTGAGCCTAGAAAAATTAGGGTAATCTAATTAGGAGAATCTAACTTTCAAGAGCTTTATTAGATTAAAAAAATAATAACTTTCATGAACGCATGGAATAAATTTTGGAGTTGGTATGAAAATAAAATTTTAGGAAGTGTGATTTTGATTGCAATCATACAATTTATCCAAGTTCCACACATGGTCTGGAATGCAGACATCATGTTAGAGGCAGGAATTGTTTCTAGAGTTCATCCAGTGATAGATTGGTTCCTGTATGGAGTGGATTTGATTGAAATAATTTCAATTATCAACGTGGGAATGATCATGTTTAGTCTGATCAAAAAGAAAAGAGAACAGAAAAAACTAATCAAAAAAACAGCATAAACTATCCCTTTGCATCCCAAATAACATGTGTTAGGTGAATGGGATTTTAATTCCAGACTTGTCCAATGCTCTTTTAATTACGGTTAACAAAATAAGGTGTGCTTGACTCCAATCATCTCTAAGACGCCATACTAAAACCTGAATATTCACGCTTGAATCCCCTAGACCTTGTAAAAATTCTATCAGAGTCATTCCAATCCCATCTTCATAGTAGTTTTTGATATACTAGTCTCCCATGTATTGGACAGTTCAATCTGTCTGTACAGAATGGATTTGAATATATATAATATTTAGAACAACATGTTTTTCAAAGTTACTTTTATTCCATCAATAATTGATTTGGAATCTTCACAATATAACGAATTGTCAGTGATTGGAAAACAACTTTACTCACAGTTTTACGAAAAGCCAAATTATTTTCAACTACAACTTTCATCACCCCATTCCCATTTTTAGATAAAAAGATGAGAGGATCACTCTAACTCTAATGGAATATTTGTACTTCCAAAGTTTTCATTGATTCTGAATTGATAATTCTTTGAGGAATCATATTCAAATTCAGTTCCACCGTATCCAATATTTGGTCCAAAGAGAATGTTAAATTCTTTTGAATCATTTGGGTTTAGTGCAATTTGTCCACTGGTAAAATCCATTCCAGAATATTTGAAGGCCTTTGAGCCATCCCAAATATCATAAGCACATATTTGTGGACTGGTACAATTTAATGCAACGATTTCAGAGCTTGTATTCTCAGCCAGCATACGAACTGATAAGATTGGTTGTCCCGTTGAAGTAATTTCAAATTCGTTTCCCTCGGAACCTACGCCATTCCAGTAGTATGTGATTGGGCCAATTTCAAAGGATTCGGCATTCATTTTGTAATTGTATAATGCGATTTCTTTTTCAAAGAGTTTCTCACAATCGATTCTTTTGTAGGCCGTAGTTATTTCAGAACAAGCTTCAAGTTCTGATTCTAATTTAGCCAATTTGGAATCAGTATTTTTAGATTCAACGTTTACCATTGATTTAGACTCATCAGAAGTAGAAATGGGGATTAAGCCAGTTGAGACCAAATG
>JBOEHF010000016.1:0-9776 GCA_050633805.1 Candidatus Nitrosopumilus sp. | reverse complement strand
ATCAATTTTTAACTCCAAATTGGGGCTAATCTGTACTCATTTTTCTAGTATGGTTAGATCATTATTTACAGCTTCTCACACTCTTCTATCAATTGAAACAATACACATGTCCCTGCAACCTTGAGAACAAAATTTGATATTCTTACCACTAAATGATTTTACGCAATGAATGCAAATTACTTTCACAATTATTTGTCTTTGATTTTTTTATTAAAGGCAATTGGAATCTTAATAATTTGGGAAAATCCTAAAACAACATGTGACATAATATCACATTCTCGAAATTTGCTTCTTAAACAAGATAGTCTTTCTCTGAATTTCAATTTATGTTCATTTGGGAATAGTATGCTTTATGACAGGTTCATCTTTAGGAACAACATGAAAACTCATCTTGAAATCTCTGAGATTGCTCCCCTCGAGTGGATGTCAATTAACCAGTTTCTTCATGAAGTAAAAAAGATTGATTCTCAATGCATATCTGTCTATTATCCATATGGCAAGGGACAAGACACCATTTCTTTACTGCAAGAAACAAAGCGAAACAAAACATTGGAGAAAATAGAATCAAAAATTGAAAAGAAAATTGCAGATCTAAAGAAAAACCCTGTCACTGTAGGCAAATTCACAAACACACTGTGTATTTTTGGATGGATTAAAAATGACAAAGTGAACCTTAAAGTAATCGGAACATCGAAAAAACTCCCATACGTCTACATGGTTAGCAAAAAGCCATTCATTAAACCATTTAATGATATTTTGAAAACAGACTATGGTGTTTTGCTAGTAACACTAGATCAAAAAACTGCAAGAATTCAAAAATTTCATGGTAATCAAATCGTTCAAGAATCTAAACTGAAAATTGATTTGCAGGGAAGGCATAGAAAAGGTGGGCAGAGTCAGGGGAGATTCCTTAGAGCTAGACAAACAAAAATCCATGTCTTCTTCAAAAAAGTTGCAAGTAAAGTCAAAGAGATGGATTCCAATTCTTCATTGATATTGTTGGGTGGAATTGGCCCTGCAAAAACAGAATTTTTTGATGTACTTGACTCTGAATTAATAAAAAAATGCAGATTTGTAGAAAATTTGTCTTTTTCCATATCTAGCAAAGAAATTGATGAAAAAATTATCCATCATTTGTATCAGCATAGGCAAAAATATGTCAGAGAATTAATTGTAAAATATGAGACTCTGGTCAAAGATGGTCTGACTGCTAAAAGAAATGATGTGATTTACAAGGCATTAGAAATCGGTGCAGTGGATACTCTAATTGTTTCTGCAAATTACCATGCCAATTCCCAATTCAAAAAAATTATGAAAATGCTAGAGATTGCAAAAAATACCTCATCTAAAATAGAATTTGCAGTAAACCCAAAAATAATCAAGAAATTGGACATTGATAATTCAGTACTGGCTATACTCCGATACAAAATAAAGTAATTCTGTCTATTTACTGGAGTTTTTCAATAATTTCTGAGAATTTCCATGGTCCGCAAACTGTATCTTCTTCTTTGTTTCTAAATAGCCCTGTCTTGTTTAGGTGATTTGCAATGTGTGCTGAAAATGGCAATGCTCCTGTAGCTCCTGGGGAATTGTAATTTAAAACATGAAATGACATTTCGTCTTCTAACAGAATCACATCTGGTGCAAATTTTCCTTTATCGTCAATGATTGATGATCTAATCCCTGCAGTGCCTTTATCAGTGATTTTCTTTGCTTCAATTTTTGGCAGGAATTTTTTTACCCTGTCTATCATTGCAGTCTTTGACATTGATGATTGAATCTCGTTCATGGCAAGTTCTTGAAATTGTTTATCAAAAACTGCTTTTCTTGCACCTGACCCTAACATCTCAAGCATCTTTGGAATGAACTCTTTGATATTCTCAGCTGTATCATATCCCTGTGGACTAAACACTGGTACTGCGTTTGGCCCAATCTCACAGCTCCCATCGACTCTGATTATCCAATGTGGATCCAAAAATGGATAGTCTGGAAACTCAGGTACTGAATATACACTTGATTTTGTTAGATTGTTGTACTCTGATGGTGCCTTCCAGTACTCTCCTCTAAAATGCACATCTGTGAATTTATTTCCGACATCTACACTGTGTGCAACATCCACAGCTTGACCTCCTGCAGCATTGATTAGAAATTTTGCAAAAATCTCATGCTCACCATTTAACGTAATTTTCCATTTGCCATTTTCTTTTTTTATCTTAGTAACTTTGGTATCTAGAAGAAATTTTGTTCCTGTTTCTTTGCTGTCTTTCATTATTGAATCTGTAAAAACCGCATAATCTGTAGATGCATCTCTGTAAACATTTAGTGCAGCTTCGCATTTTATTTCAGGTTCAATCTCTTTTATCTCCTCTTTGCTCATTAGCTTGATATCCTCTTCCTCCAAACCGTTTTCTTTTCCCCATTTGAGATATTTTTCTAAAACTTTGATTCCCTTTTGATCAGTTGCAACTTCGATTACTCCGTCTTCTTTAAACGGCAAATTTTTCAATTTTGCATATTCTTGCCACATCTCATAACCGTGAAAAGCTGATTTTGCAAACAGTTTTTTCTTTTCAGGATTGTATAGGTATGGTGCATGAACTTTGCCCGTATTTCTTCCACTGGTGTGAAATGCCACCCTATGAGCTTGTTCAATGACAGCTATTGCCTTTGATTTGTTAAGTGATGAGAGAAAATAAGACAGTGAAGTTCCAAGTATGCCTCCTCCGATAATTACAAGATCAAAATCATGTGCCAATTATTTTCAATGTTAATTAGGCTTGCTTGATAATAAATCAAGTCTGTAACAATCAAGATTAATATCTGATAGAATCTTAATTCAAACTGTGTTACCTGACAAGTGCTCTGTTTCTAAAGAAGGTAAGCAATGTGTAAACCCTCCTGAATTCATTGTATCAATTGTTGATGGCAAAGACGAATACATGGTAGGCGTTACTTGTGGACGCCACAAGCAAGTTGTTACTGGAAAAATCGGCTATTTGCAAAACGAAGGAAAAATGCATGATGGCAAGGTAACCTTTTCACCTGTAAAAGCAGTTGGAACTGATTGTATTCATGGTGATTCCGATGATTTCATTCAAATTGACATGAAATAATCTCCGTTCTTTATTTTTTCAAAATTTAAAAAAAACTTGTCTGAAAAAGACAAGCAAAAAAACCTTATTTTTCAGATTCTTTATCTTTCTTCTCTTTTTCAGATTGTTGTTTAGCTAATTCTAATTCTTCATTTGTATGCTTGAATTTTTTCATTCTGATTCTATGCCACGATTTAGATATAAAAACTGCACATTTTGTGAGATGGAAACCCAAGCGTGAAAGTCAATATCCTACAGAATAAATCGGCTTTTTGCCTTTCATTCCAAGTTTCAAATTTTTTACAGTCAATTCTGCCATTTTGCCTCTTGTCTCTTTTGTTGAGCTTCCTATGTGGGGTGCAAGTACAATGTTTGGTAGTTTGACAAATGGGTGTTTTTTTCTTATTGGCTCTGTCTCAAATACATCTAACCCTGCACCAGAAATGATCTTCTTCTTTAACGCTGACACAAGATCTTTCTCATTGATCACTTTTCCCCTTGATGTGTTGATCAAAAATGCTGTTTTCTTCATTTTTCTGAATATTTTCATATCAAATAGTTGGTCTGTCTCTTTTGTGTGAGGAACATGAATAGAAATAAAATCACTTTGTGAAATCAATTTTTCAAATGACACATACTTTGCATTTAGTGCTTTTTCTCTAGTTTTTGAAATGTGTTTTCTGTTATGATATATTATTTTCATGTCAAATGCCTTTGCTCTTTTTGCAAGTGTACTGCCAATTCTTCCCAAACCTAAAATTCCAATTGTTTTTCCCTGCAAATCAAACCCCACATAATCATGTGCCCCGTAGATTTCCTTCCATTTTCCATCTCGAATTATTCTGTCCCCTTCAGATAACCTTCTTGAAATATCAAGCAATAATGAAAATGCAAGATCTGCTGTTGCGTCAGTTAATACTTCTGGAGTAAACCCAACCCGAATTTTCTTTTTCTTTGCATACTCTGTATCAATATGATCAAAACCAACACTGTAGGTACTGATAGCTTTAAGATTTTCAGCAGAATTGATAATTTCTTTGTCAATTTTATCATATGGAAAACAGATCAGTCCATCAACATCTTTTATTTTTGATCGCAATTTCGTTTTAGGCATTGGAATTTTTCCAGAATGAATTTCAATCTGGTATCTTTTTTTCAATTCTTTTAATGCAAAGTCATGTAGAGTTCTTGTAAGGTATACCTTTTCTTTCATTAGTCTTGAGATTTATCTCAAACCATTTATACGATTTCTTTGTAATTTCTTCAATGTCTTCGAAAGTTGAAGAAGAGGAAGAATTTGCTATTTGTATAGAATGCGGAAATTCGATTGAAAAATGTGTATGTGTGTGTCCTTATTGTGGTGAACGTGATAAATGTGAGTGTGCATTGTTTGATGCAGCTACTGGAGGTTAGAAGAAATGAACTATCACACTATTAAAATTCAGGAATTTAGTGAAAACCAGTGAGTTCTGTTGATTTTACTTGGCTAATTGGAGGACCTCAAGGCAGTGGGGTGGAGTCTGCAGCAAACATCTTCTCAAAGGTTTGTGCAGAAATGGGCTATCAAATTTTTGGAAAGAGGGAATTTTATTCAAACATCAAAGGTGAGCATAGTTATTTTACAGTAAGGGTTGCTGATAAAAAAATCAATTCAAATGTTAATGATGTAAATCTAATGGCGTCATTTGATGCTGAAACAATCTTTCGTCATTATGAAGAAGTAATCTATGGTGGAGGAATAATTTATGATTCTGATTTAGAGGGAACAAAAACTGATTCTGTACGTACACTTGATGCGCCTTTCAAAGAAAGATTACACAAAGAACTAGAATTAAAAAATAAACCATTTACAATTGCAGGTGTGTTAGAAATTGCTAAAGAAAATGGCGTCAAACTATTTCCTGTATCTTTCAAATCAATTTTAGAAACTCTGTCTGAAGAAACAGAAAATCCTCGTCTGCGAGGACTGGTTAGAATGTATAATGTTATTGGCGTTTCACTATCTTTGGGATTGGTAAATATGCCTCCTGACTCACTACAAAAAACTATAGAGTCAATTTTTTCCAGAAAACCTGAGATTGCAAGAATCAACCAACAAACTGCAAACTATTCCTACAATTATGCTACTGCAAAATTTGAAAATTTCAATTACACTTTATCAAAAACTGAAAAAGAACCTGGAACTATTTTGGTTCAAGGTTTTCAAGGAACTGCTTTAGGAAAAATGGCATGCGGATGCAGATTCCAACCGTACTATCCTATTACTCCTGCATCTGATGAATCTGTTTTCTTGGAATCAAATGAAATTCTGGAAATCATTGATGGCAGACCTGGTTCAACTGCAGTAATCCAAACTGAAGATGAAATTTCAGCAATAGGTATGACTATAGGGGGTGCATTGACTGGAACACGTTCTGCAACTTGTACATCTGGTCCTGGATTTGCTTTAATGACTGAAATGCTGGGTTGGGCAGGGAGAAACGAAGTACCTGTTGTGATTACTAACTATCAAAGAAGTGGACCTTCAACTGGGCTTCCTACACGACATGGCCAAGATGATTTGCTCTTTACAGTATTTGCAGGACATGGGGATTTCCCAAAGATTGTGTATGCATCAGGTGACATTGAAGAGAGTTTCTATGACACTGGCAATTGTTTTAACTATGCAGAAATTTTTCAAGTTCCTCTAATTCATCTGATGGACAAGTTTCATGCAAGTTCTGTAATCACATGTAAGCGATTTGATCCACAAAAAATTTCCATCAATCGAGGGAAACTTTTGGAAAAAGTAGATGATGGTTATAGAAGATTTGAGTTTACTGAAGATGGTGTTTCACCTCGTTCTAGATTGGGAATTGATAATGGAATCTTTTGGAATACTGGTGATGAATCCGATGAGACTGGTCATATTACAGAAGATCCTGTCTTGCGTGTAAAAATGATGGACAAGAGAATGTCTCGTTTAGATTTAATTCTAAAAGAAATACCTGATGAACAACAAGTAAAATCCTTTGGAGTTGAAGAGCATACCATAATTTCATGGGGATCTACAAAAGGCCCAATCCTTGATGCTTTGCAAATGCTCAAAGAGGAAGGCATCTCTATAGGATATATCCAACTAAAATTGATACATCCATTCCCCACTGATTATGTCAATATTTTGCTAAAAGATGCCAAGACAATAATCGACATTGAGGCAAATTATTCAGCACAACTAGGAAAATTATTCAAACAAAATACAGGACGTGATGTTGATTATTCTATCTTAAAATACACTGGCAGAGCAATGACTAGTACTGAAGTCTATGACTCACTTAAGAAAATTATTGAAAATAAAGCAGACAAAAGAGAGGTTCTAATGCATGGCGCTTAAACTGGCTGACTACAAAACAGATGTCCATAATGACTGGTGTCCTGGATGTGGAGATTTTGGAATAGTAAATGCTATCCAAATGGCATTAGCTGAAATGGGAATAGAAAGAGACAAATCCGCAATGTTTTCAGGAATTGGATGTTCTGGTAAAACTTCTCACTATATCAATACCTATGGAATTCACACATTGCATGGAAGGGTTTTGACATTTGCACAGGGCGCAAAGATTGCAAATCCTGAGATGACTGTCGTAGCTGTAGGAGGAGACGGTGATGGTTTAGGAATAGGTGCAGGTCATTTTGTTGCTGCAGGAAGAAGAAATGTGGATATGACTTACATAATTTTTGATAATGGCGTTTATGGTTTAACAAAAGGACAAGCTTCACCGACTTTGAAACTAGGAGAAAAAACAAAATCACTCCCATCCCCAAACACCAATTCGAATGTTAATCCTATTGGATTGGCAGTTGCAAGTGGATTTACATTTGTAGCTCGTGGATATTCTTATGATATTAAACATCTCAAAAATTTGATTATACAGGCAGTTAACCACAAAGGTCTTTCATTTTTAGATGTCTTACAACCATGTCCAACTTACAATGATCTTAACACTAGAGACTGGTATGCAGGAGCTGATTTAGTTGATGAGGCCCAAAAAAGACACTCAAGAATTTACAAACTTGAAGAACACGGATATGAACCAGTTGTTCACTATGATTCTGAAATTGAAGTAAACGAGAAAATGTCTCAAGCTTTGATCAAATCCCTTGAATGGGGAAACAAAATTCCAATTGGTGTATTTTACAACAACCCACTTGTTTCCCCTTATACTCAGAGAATCAAAGATAAAATTCCAAATTATTTGGAAAACTCTCCTGCAAAACAAAATATTTCCAAAAACGGTCATTCTAATACAGACATTTCAAAAATTCTAGATTCCCTTGAAGTTTAATTATTTTTATATTTTGAAGGAAATTTCAATCACTAAATTTCATACTTTTTTTTAACTTTGTTTTTAATAAAATAATGTCTAAAATGGCATCTGTAAAAATACATGACCATGTCTTGTATGTTTGTCAAAATCTTTCTCAAATGCTAGATTCAGCATCATTATTTCTAAAAAAGTCTTGTTTACAACGAATCTTTGATATTCATCACTTGCAAATCCTCAAAAGAAGAAATCTGTTCTGAATTGACAAAGAGGTGGGATGTTGATGTTTATGTTTTACAAGCAAAAAAAAAACAACTGATCATAACTACAAAAGAATGGTATTTTCCAGTGGGACACGACAAAGAAAAAGTACTGTCTCTTTGGAAGAAAGTAACTGATGAAGCAATTTCAAATGGTAAAAATGGTTTTAGGGTCTTTACAGACACTGCAGAAATTTTTGATAATTCTCTAGAATTTCACTTTTATGAGTACAAATGCCAATTTGAACAAACCTTTAGAATTCCAATGACTGCGGTATGTGCATACAGTGTATCAAACATTGACCAGTATTCTGCAGATGATTATCGGAAACTGCTTGATCATCATATAGTTAATGTTACACAATGAGTATTTTTTAAAATATTTTTACCTAAATACTACAAACTAAGAAGTTATAGGCAAGTTTCATCGAATATAATCTTACATTTGAATAATAATGAAGCAAATAAAATATTTAGAAAATCCATCATCAAAGGTTTCTTTGAACCTCAACTGGTAAACTTAGATTTTAAAAAATCCCCGGTAAAGCATCCTTTAATTACAGATGATGGTCTTATGCAATCTGATTTACTTCATGTATTTTTTGATGTTGAAACAGGATCTGATTATCCTGATGGTGATGAGTGGTTTATTGTTGAATTAGTGTTTCCGCATGATGTCCAAATTCCTGATGATCTAAAAGGAACTGACTATTTTACAACATTATCAATTGAAGAAGGTAAGACCTTCTGGCATCATCGTGAGATGATTCGCTACAAGTATGGAAAATCTAAAAAAATATCTGATGCACTAGATTTTCTAGAAACAAAATACAAAGAGCTTCATGAATTACTAGAACCCTTGCAAAAAGATCTTAAATGATCTCATTCCATGAATCCCCGCTGAATCGGAATTTTTTATTTTCTGATGCTGCATAATTTCGACGCCATCTAATTGATTCAGGATCAAATTTGTATGCAATCTTGGAGACTTCTGATGGTAATTTTTGAGGATCCATGTGAAATGGCAATAACTCCAAAACAAAATCAATCTTCTCTAGTGCATTATCAAACCATTGTTTGTCTTCAATGTCTACTGTGAATACGATTTTTGGATTTCCAGAAAAATTAATTACAATCTTTAATGCGTTTCCACTACCTCGCCTTCTTTTCATTTCTTTGAAGACGTCCTTGATTTTTTCCCATCGCTTAAACTCAAACCACTGGAAAAATTCTTCGTTAAATTGTAAAGGAATGTCAATATCTAGAAAACTAACAAAATCATCATCATTCGCTTCAATTTCATCCTGAACTATGGTAAAGTGCGAATTTAGATACCCATAAAGAACTTCAATCTCCCAAGGAGATATCCCATAGTATCGTAATGTTGTTTTTACATTTTCTGACAACGATTTAAAATCTCAAAAATTCTAATTAAATCTTCAAAACTAGTCAAACTAGTACCAATTCACCTTAAAATTAAAATTATATGGATTCTGAGACTATTTCAGATATGAAGAAAGAATTTGTCGTAAAAAGCATAGATTCTGCACCTGATGGAGCACCATACGTTGTAGTCTCATTGTCATCATTAAAGGATCTAAAAGAAGGATCTCAACCACAGCAACCTCCTTTTGGAAGCCCAAAAGTTATGGGATTCTCTAACATGAATGACATGATGAAAGACTTGAACAAGATGATGTCTGGAATGGGTGGAATGGGTTTGCAATCCGGAATTACTCAGCTAAAACTAGAAATGCACGAATATAAGGAGATGGGTCTCTCAGTTGGAGATAAGGTCTTTTTAGAATTAAGTAAGGCTGAAACTTTGGGCGTCTAGTTCTACCAAATTGTGTTGAAATATTTCCAACCATAAAATGCTGCAATAGTTCCAATTACAAATAGCATTGGTTTCCATGCAAATACTGGAATGCTTGGTGTTGCAAGCTTGACTTTGTAATTATCTACAATGGCGTGAACATTTTTCTTAATCTTATCATGCCAAATGTTGTAATCAACTTGATATTTTTTTAGAATTTCTTCAACTTCATAAACTACTGGAGTTCTCTGTGAAAACAAATGCTGAAGATAATCCCTTGACACTTCAACTTCTGCATGAATTC
>JBOEHF010000015.1:0-13042 GCA_050633805.1 Candidatus Nitrosopumilus sp. | reverse complement strand
CAAAGTCTTTTCCTTCTTTTTTGTATCTTTGAAACAAAGACAAAGCTAGTAGATTACCAAAAGAATATGCATAACAGTAAAACGGTGTATGGTAAAAATGCGGAATGCAACTCCATTCAATTGCAAAGTCGTCAGACAAACTCAACGAATTTCCAAATTGTACTTTGAGATTATTCAAATATGTTTTTGAAATTTCATCTATTGTGGTTCCTTCTCCTATCTGTTTATGTGCATCTACTTCAAAAATTGTGAAAAATGACTGTCTAAGAATTGTTGCATAAAGATCATCAATTTTTTCTGATAACATTATTTTTTTCTCATTATCTGAAATTTTGTTTGAAATGTTATCATACAATAACAATTCTGAAAAAGTTGATGCTGTTTCTGCTAAAGGCAAAGGAGCATCTTGAACAAGAATTGATCTGTCTTGTGCTGCTTGACTGTGAACTGCGTGACCTAGTTCGTGGGCCAGAGTAAACACGTCTCTTGATTTTCCCGTGAAGTTTACTAGTACGTATGGTGTAATTTTTGGAGAAAGCGTACTGCAAAACGCTCCATCTCGTTTTCCTTGTCTTATGGACGAATCAATGTGACTTTCATTGAATACTTTTCTGGCATATTCTTCTAGTGTGCTACTGAATTTACCAAGTGATTCAAAAACTAGTTTCACTGATTTATCATAAGAGTAATTCTTCTCTTTGATGTTGGCAGCAGCAGGTGCATACAAATCATACCTACGTAATTTCTTCATATTTAGCATCTTTGCCTTCTGAACAAAAAATTCCTGAAAAATAGGTGAGTTCTTTTTACAAACAGCAAGTAGTGATTCTATGGTTTTATCATCAATATCATTGCCAATGTTTCTCATTGATATTGGTGATTTGTACCCTCGAATTTCTATACCTTCATCTTTCCAATTAAGAACAATATTTTGATAAATTTCCCCAACCACTCCTTTATTTTCTGAATATTTTGAAAGAATTGTTTTGTATGCGGTTTCTCTGATTTTTGGACTAGTATTTCTTACATAACTTGTAAGTTCTTCCCTTGTCATCTTTTTGGATTTGTTTCCAACTTTCATCTTGTATTCAAAAGAATTTGTTATTTTATCATACAATTTTACAAGTGCAGAAATTCCTGTAACATCTAACGTGTTGATGATTCGTTCTTCAGGCTCACTAAGTGCATATTTTGCAAATAATCTTTTATGTGAAAGATATTCTGTTATCTCTCCTGCATCTTTCATGAGTCTTTTTGCATTCTTATCATCGACTTGTATCTTCCACCATAAATCAAAAAACAAAATTTTATTTGAGATTTCAGCCCCTAATTTTGACATCTTTGTCATTAGTGATGTCGCTTCATCTGATTGCGTGTCTGAAGAATATACCAATGATGCATAACCTCCAATTTTATTCATATTTTCAGAAATTTCTTCAACTTGATGAAGAATGTTCATGAATTGTTTAGATGACATTTTTGGATCTAAATTTGATTTAATTTTTTCAAACTTCTTTGCCTGATTTTCTAATTCTTTAATCTGTTTCTGGAATGCAGGGCTTTTTGGATTTTTTACTAATTTTGTAAGATCCCATTTGCCTAGATGATATGTTGACATCTGAGTTTGCTGTTTAGTAACTACTAAAAAATGAATATGTATTTCATGGGTGCCTCTAAATCCCTAATTATTGCCTCTAAAATGAAATCATTACTGCTGTTTCCAGATTTTCAAGATTTTATTTCTGAAACTTAGGCTCAAAAATTCAAGGGAAATTTGCAAATAAGTCGTTTATATAGGAAATCAATTGGATAAAATGAGTAATCTTCATGGTCTTAGAAATAATCAAAGCTGATTCGACATGTGGTCGTTGTGGAAAAAATTCAATGTTGACTGATAATGATACTGGTGAAAGATTTTGTGGAAAATGTGGTTATGTTATCACTGAGACACTACAAGATGCTGGACCTGAATGGAGATCTTTTTCAAAAGAAGGTGGTGCAGATCCAACAAGAACTGGAGCTCCTACATCACTTGCAATGCATGACCGGGGATTAGCAACTATCATCAGTCCTATGAATAAGGATTCTTCTGGAAAACCTCTCACATCTTCGATGAAGAGCACAATTGAACGATTACGAACTTGGGATAGTAGAAGTAAAGTAAATGCTTCTTCTGATAAAAATCTCAGACAAGCACTAAGTGAATTATCTACATTAAAAGACAAACTATCGTTATCTGACGCAGTTATTGAAAAAGCATCTTACATTTACAGAAAAGCATTGGAAAAAGGTCTTGTAAAGGGACGTTCTATTTCTGCATTAATTGCTGCATCTCTATACGCCGCATGTAGAGATACTGAAACTCCTAGAACACTAAAAGATGTTTCAGATGCAGGCAATATTAAGAAAAAAGATATTTCCAGATGTTATAGAATATTGCATCAAGAATTAGAACTAAAAATGCCTGTTGTGGATCCTGTACAATGTGTTGCAAGAATTGCAAGTTCTATTGGAATCACTGAAAAAACAAAACGTTACGCTGTCAAAGTTCTCAAGGATGCTCAAGCACATGAGGAGTCTGCGGGAAAAGATCCAATGGGATTGGCTGCAGCTGCACTTTACCTATCCTGTGTGAAAAATGGAGAAGATAAGACTCAACGTGACATTGCAGAGGCTGCAAATGTCACTGAAGTAACAATTAGAAATAGATACAAAGGCTTGAGATTAGACCAAAATATGGGTATGATGGAAGGAAAATAAGAAAATGACTCAAACAAAACCTGTAATTGCAATTGTAAACGTTGTAGCTTCGGCAACAATTGAGCAAAAATTAGATTTAGTTGATATCACTAAAAAATTCCCTGCTGTTGAATACCATCCAGAACAGTTTCCTGGTGCTGTTTTTAGACTCAAAAGTCCAAAAACTGCAACACTCCTTTTTGGCTCTGGAAAGATGGTCTGTACAGGTGCAAAATCCCAAGAATTAGCAGAAACTGCTGTATTTGAAGTAGTCAAAATATTACGAAAAGGTAAAATCAAAATCAAAAACGATCCAATCGTATCAATTCAAAATATTGTCTCTTCCATTAATCTTGGAGGTAAAGTTAACTTGGAACAAGCTGCTAGAACACTTCCTAGAAGTATGTATGAACCAGAACAATTCCCTGGGTTGATTCATAGGATGCTCGATCCAAAAACCGTGATTCTCATTTTTGCATCTGGAAAATTAGTCTGTGTTGGTGCAAAACTTGAAAAAGACGTTCATCGTTCTGTAAACCAAATCCATGCCTTGCTTGAAGAAAAAGGACTAATGGTTTACGATTAGAACATTGAATTTAGATTCTATCTAATTGGGATTAATCTCCGAAGTTTATTTTATATGCGCTGCTTGAAAAATAGAACTTTTCATAATGAATTCTGTGGAGGATTGAACATTCACTGTAACTTTATTGTTAAAGTCAATGTTGACATTATCAAACAAGAATTTGTATTTGTTCACACCTTATATTTTCTGTAAATTCCTGTCCTGCTTTGATTAGTAATGCCATTTATCATAAATTCATATTTAATATGATTATCATAACCTTTGTTCTCTTTTTGTTCATAAATTGTCATAATTAATAATATTCTTCGTGAATATAGCACCATTTCCAAATATTTTCTGGAAATGCTTGCATTACTGGGTGACCTGTCTCTTCAAAGTGCTTTGTTGCATGTTTTCCGATAGATGAATCACAACAACCTACATGTCCACATGTTAAACACATTCGAAGTGCAACTACTGGAAGATGTTCTTTTTCACATTCTTGACAATTTTTTGTATTTTGAGATACTTTTCTTTCTTGATTGAAATGCTCGCATTCTTTAGGCATGTTAATGTTTTTTCAATGTATCTTTGTATCTTTTTATTGATTCTGTGATGACATCTTTAGCTTCTTTAGATGATTTCCATCCTATGATCTCCACCTTCTTTCCTTCCAAATCTTTGTACACTTGGAAAAAGTGGGCAATTTCCGAACGATAATGATCTTCCATATCGGTAATGTCTGAAGTGTGTAAATACCTTGGATCATTTGTTGCAACACAAATGATTTTGTCATCTAGTTTTCCCTCATCTTTCATTTGAAGTAACCCTATGGGCCTTGCTTCAATTAAGATTCCTGGATATGTTGGATTTGTAACCAATACTAGTACGTCTAAAGGATCTCCATCATCAGATAGTGTTTGAGGCACAAGACCATAGTCTCCTGGATAATGAAATGGGGAAAATAACACTCTGTCTAGTTTTATCATGTTGTGTTTCTTATCGTATTCGTATTTGTTCATTGAACCTTTAGGAATTTCCACAATTGCATTGATGATCTCTGGAATATCTGCACCTGGTTCAATATCGTGCCAAAAACTCTTACTCATTTTCTAGCTCTTCATCAAGGTATTCAGTATATGAATGATACATCTCTACATTAAGAAAATAGAGTGACTTGGTATTTCATTACCGATTATAATGAATCATTAGGATTTGGGATTACTTTGTATATTTTTACAGTGTAATCCCCTTCAAAGATATTTACAAATTCACCTGTGTTGAAATCAAGATTTCTAGCTCTGAATTTGTATTCATAAGAACCATCACCTTTTGCATCTACCTGTGCAAAGTGAACCGGTTCTTCTCCTTTATAAAACTGAATGATGATTGGATATCTCTCAGCAACATCTGATGCTTCGCCTCTTACGGTTCCCCATGGCAATTGATTATCTGCTGGAACACTCATCGTCACAACTGTTTTTTCTAAACTGACTTTTTCATTAATCGGTGTTACAGTAATTTGGTTAGTTTCTGCAGAAATATCTCCTGGAATTACCATTATCCCAAAGATTGTAAAAACCGATGCAATTAACATAATGTTGGTTTTTGCACTCATCTCAATCATATTTTCCAAAGTCATTTAAAAAATTTGTTACTAATTTGTNNTGATCTTTAGAATTTTTTAGAATTTCTTTCCCAGTTTTTATCATGTCTCCACATTCCACACATTTTCCATTGAATCTGGCTTTCATGATAGTTTGTCGTTCTCATGTAATTTTAACCCGATCATTGTTTTGATCCCCCATTTGGTGACTGAATCCCCATGGAGCAGAACCATAAAAGAACCATGATAATAAGTGGACCGGATGGGATTTGAACCCACGACCTTTGCGGGAAAATAATTTCCTTACGCAGTGTGAGTGCGTCATCCAAACCAAACTAGACGACCGGTCCAACAACCTTACTTTGTGAGTAGTTTTTTTGTCTTTGCTATGTGATTATGTCACAATTACCTTGGCCTTTTTTAGTAACTCTGAAAAACATACTTCGTGTCTTTGCAAGAATTTGATGCATTAATTGATAGGATGAAATTAGCTTTTGAATATGCTGACAATCTAGGTCAGTATGTTGAAGCAGCCAAAGTATTGTATCAAATGAATGACCAGTTACCTGATGATTTACAGCTAACTTTTGAAGATCTAGATGATCGTGAATCTGCAAAACCGTTCATAAAACAACACTATAATGAATTAAAATCTGCAATTGTAGATTACAGGCAAAGATTGATGATTTCGTAATTCTATTTCTTGACACCGAGATTTCTATTCTTTAATCTCAAGTATGGATTTCTACATTTTCTGCATCGTGTAGCATTAATGTCATTTCTGCATCCACATTTGAAACAAATTCTCATTACAAGACGTGCTTGTTGAGCGATTCTTTTCTTCTCGGGATCTGTGACTGGCATTTGATTTTCTCCTTAATCCCTCTCTTTTAATCTAATCGGATTTTTCCATCTTACCTGCTAGTAATACTGGTACCTCTGCAGGTCTTTTGGCTACTGGAATGTTTGCCTTGTTGAACATGGATACCTTTGATTCTGCTGAACCATACGCCCCCATTACTATTGCCCCTGCATGACCCATTCTCTTTTCTTTAGGTGCTGCACGTCCTGCAATGTATGCCACTGTTGGTTTGTTAAATCCACTATCGATAATTCTTTGAGCCAAAATTTCTTCAGAATCTCCTCCTATCTCACCTACTATCACTAGTCCCTCTAAATCTGGAATGTCTTTTACCATATCAAACGCATCAATGAGCCTTGTTCCATTAACTGGATCTCCTCCAATTCCGATTGTAATTGATTGACCAAATCCTGAATTTGTTAGTGCGTCTGAAATTTCATAAAGCAATGTTCCACTTTTTGACAGTACTGCGATCTTTCCTGCCTTGAAAGGCATTGGTGGCATGATTCCAATTTTAATCAATTCTGGAATCATAATTCCTGGTGTGTTTGGTCCAATAACCACTGCCCCTTTTTCTTTTGCAAGTTGTAATGTTTCCATTGTATCTCTGATTGGGACGTGTTCTGGAATTGCAACTAGTAATTTGATTCCTGCATTTAGTGCATCTTTGGCAGCTCCGAGGAAGAATTTTGCTGGAACAAAAATGATTGAAATCTTGGCATTTGTTGCATCTACTGCTTCTTGCATGCTGTTGTAAATTGGAACCTTGTCTTCAAATTTTTGACCTCCTTTACCTGGGGTAACTCCTGCAATTACATTTGTTCCATATGCAATCATCTGTTTTGCATGTAGTGAGCCATATGCTCCTGTAATTCCTTGAACGATTACCCCTTTATTTTCATAATCTGAATCTTCAGGCTTTCCCTTTAACAGTCCAAAAATATCTGTCATTTCTTTACCCCCATTACTGCTGCATTGATTGCCTCTTCAACAGAATCAAAGATGTTTGTTCTAGAACCTTGAAGCATTTCTTTTGCTTTTTCTGATTCTGTACCTTTTAGTCTTGAAAATACTGGCAAATCAATTAGATTATTCTCATATGCTTTTAGAAATGCCTCTGCAACAACAGTTGTTTTAACAATTCCTCCATAAAGATTTACAAGAATTCCTTTCACTCTGTCTAATTTACTAATCAAAGTTAATGCTTCATACACTGACTCAGTTGTTGCACCGCCACCTACATCTAAGAAACATGCTGGCTTTCCGCCATTGTCTGATAACATGTCTAAAGTTGACATGACAAGCCCTGCTCCATTTCCAACAACTGCAATATCTCCATCTAATTCTACTAGAGAAAACCCACTTTTTTCAGCTTGTTCTTCAATAGCTGTTTTTTCTTGATATTTTTCTAATTCTGGGTGTCTGAAATTACTGTTATCGTCTGTTACAAATTTACCGTCAAGTGCCATGATTGTATCATCTTGCATAATTGCTAGTGGATTAATTTCTACAAGCTCTGCTTCTTTTTCAATTGTAAGTTTTGATAATTTTTTTAATGTGTCTACAAATTGTTCTGATGTGTTTCCTTCCAATTCCATTTCTTTTGCAACCTCTCTTGCAAGTTCATCAGAAACGTCCCCTAATCCCACTTCTTTAATAATTTGATTTTTAACCGATTCAATTTCAACTCCTCCTTCAGCTGATGCAATAATGGTATAGCATCTCTTTGAGCGATTCAAAAATATTGATAGGTACAACTCTTTTTTAATATCTGCCATTTTTTCAAGTAGAATTGCTCTTGCTTTTTCTCCCTTGATTGTCAAATCCATAACCTGTGGGTATTTTAGCTCAAACTCGTCATCATTTTGACATTTTTGAATGCCTCCTGCTTTCCCTCTGCCTCCTACAGGTACCTGGATTTTGATAACAAATGGATAGCCTAATTCTTTAGCATGCTTTCTGCCTTCTTCAATATTTGTAGATGAAATACTGTCTAGAAGGTTGATCCCATATTCTCGGAATAGCTCCTTAGCCTGAAACTCAAGTAATTGCATACAAAAATCGTTAAATTTATGGTCTTTATTAATTATGAGACTTTCAATTGTTCATCAAGGAGATCTATCATCTCTAAAAAGCGATCTTTGCTTTTTCTTAGTAGTTCTTGAGGGTATTCTTCAATGGCAAACACCAATTGTTGTTGAAAAGTTGGAACTAGAATTCCTCCAGAGGTTACCATCTGCTCAATTACATATCCTTTGGTAAGGGTGCAAACAATTTCCTCATATGATTCGTCCTCTTCTTCTAGTGTTTGTCTGTATAGGATAATTGGTCTGTTTGTCTTTGCTACAATGTTTGAGCCTTTCTCTAGTAGATCTGATAAATGTTGAATCTGCCATGCATCTAGACTGATCTGTTTTGCCATGATTATGGTGGGTGATTTTTCTATTTAACCGTGATAAAACAATGCATCTTCACAATTTGTCGTCAATAAAGTAACATTAACTAAGATTTTAAAATAAAGAAAATGATTTTGGCACTTAGGCCATATCTAATGCTCTAGAATGTTTTCGAGTATGTGGTCTTTCTCCTGCATACTTTCTTCTCATGTGTCCTGATGGTCTTCCGTAGATTAACTCTAGGAACCAAGACTCATGTTCAATCTCTTCTGCAAGGATATCTTTTGCAATGTCATATGTTGCAGGATCTTTGCCTAGTGTCATTTTGCAAATTTTATCCCAATTGACAATTGCCCCTTGCTCTGCTTTAAGACATTTTTCTAGAATTGCTTTATGGTCAGTTGGATTTGCTGGAAGTTGTAAGAATTCGCAACCGGAAATCTTGATAAACTCTGTTGCATCATTTGGAAGTGCTCCGCCTAATTGGTAGATTCTTTCAATACATGATTCAAAGTGACTAAGATCTTCTAATCTTGCATCTTCGATTATCCCTTTGAGTCCTTCTCCTTCCATGCCTGTACAATGTGCTCTGAGATTGGTAAAGTAATAGTATGCAGTAAATTCTACTGCAGCATTTTTGATTAACTCTTTTACTAATTCATCTACATCAAGGCCGTTTTGTTTTAGAACGTTAATTCCAACTACATTTGGTTTTGATTCGGACATTTAACGATATTTTTTTTGATTGCTATAAAAATTTTTCATAACATATTCAAAATTGATCCTCAGAAGATCTGTGGAAAATATCTGTTAGGAACCTGATGATTTTCTCTTCTGGGATTTGAACTTTTTTTGTAATTCTGATAAAGAAAAATATGTTTGCAGTGCACTTGTTCTATAAATTTGAAATAATTATTCTACTGAAATTCTAATTTTTTGTCCGTCGATATCGTCTTCTTTGTACTCCTTACAAGAATCTGTAAAATTGACTTGTTTGACCCTAACTAAAAATGCTAATTCTTTCGCTTTCTCTTTTATCATTTCTAGTGACTCTCCATCTAATTCTAAAATTGATGCTACCTCTAAAACATCTGTTGGCGTATACCCTCTTTCTTTTCTTAATGTTTGCAGTCTTCTGGCAATATCTTTTACCAATCCTCTTGCCATCATCTCTTTGTTTCTAGATGTTGAAATGAGTACGATGTAACTGTCTCTTTTTGCAACTGCGAAATTTTCACTTGCATTAAAGTCTATGATGAAATCTTCACTGTCTAATGAAATTATTTCTCCGTCTATATCAAAATCATACTTTGATTCTTTTTGTAATGATGAAATTATTTCTTCAGGATCTGTTTCATTAAATGTTGATACAAGTTTTCCCATGTGTTGTTTTGCTTTTGGCCCTATTCTTTTTCTTTCCAGTTCGGCAATTCCTTTAACTGGCAATCCTAATTGTTTTAATTCCAAAACTTGTTCTAATCCTGAATCTTTTTCAGTCTCAATAATGCTGAATTTCTCAACATTAAGCTGTGACTGTAATAGTTCTGAGAGTGATTCTAGTTTTGCTTTTTGACCTTTTTTCACACAAATTTGAGCCTCGTTAAGTGGCCATCTTCTCTTTAGCTTTCCTTTCATTCTAGCTGCAGATGAAATGGATACCACATCTTTCATAATGTCAAATGCTTCTTCAATCTCTTCATTTACTAGGGATTCTTGATATGAAGGCCATTTGTCAAGTAGAATACTTTGTCTTCCTGAAAATACCGTTTGGTAGAGATGTTCACTTGTAAATGGGCAAAATGGATGAATCAATATGTCTAATGTTTTGAGAACTTCGCTAAGAACTGCATAAATTGACAATCTCCTGTTTTTCTTTTCCTCATCCTCATCCCATAATTCTCCCCTTGTAATTGGAATGTATATCTGGCTTAGATTGTTAATGATAAAATCATCAATTGCTTTTGCCCCTTCATGGAATTTACATGTCTGATTTTTTTCAGTCAAAATTTGAATTAATTTTTGAAGTTTAGATAGTAACCAAATATCTGGCGATGTTAATAGTTGGTTTTGTTTTGCCCAATCAATTGTATTTTTATTATCAAACTTGTCATATTGACTGTTTTGTTTAAAGTATAGGTGTAGGTTGAATAATGTGTTGATTACTTGGTATGGTCTTGACATTAGTTCATCTGTACTGAAACTAAGTGGCTCAATTGGACTGGCCTTCCACATAAAATAGAATCTAATCAGGTCTGCTGGGTATTTTTGTAGCAGTTTTGCCCCTTCTAACACATTGCCTTTACTTTTACTCATTTTTCCTCCTTTCTCGTCTAAAACATGGCCCTGAAACAAGAATGCCTTGTATGGTGGGGCAGGTTCGTTGTTCAAAATTACATTTTCAATAAGTAAGGTGTATGCCCAACCTCTGGTTTGATCAATTCCTTCTGTAAAAAATGGGGCTGGAATTTCTTTATTGTATTCTTCATCAGTCAATGATGAATATGGTGCAGAACCGCTATTGTGCCATGTATCCAGTACGTATTCTTCTCTTTTTGTATTGACACTGTTACATTTTTTGCATTTTATTGTAATGTTGTCAATCCACGGTCTGTGTAATTCAAAGTCTGGGCCATCAGGTAGTTTGTCTGCTGATTCCACAATATCCTTTCTTGTAAAGAACCAATTCTTTTCACCACAGTCTTCACAGTTCCATACCGGTAGAGGGCAGCCCCAAATCCTCTCTCTGGAAATACACCATGGGTGTCTTTCTTTGATGATTCCGAGAAATCTGTTTTTTGGCTGCTCAAAAAAATATTCTACACTTTCTGCTGCATCAATTGCCTTGTTTTCTAACCTGTCTAATTTGTAAAACCATCCTCTTCTGGCAAGCCATACAATTGGATGGTGTGATCTCCAACAAAGTGGATATTTGTGTTTGATTTTTCCAATTTTTACAAGGGCGTTGTGCTCTTTTAGATCCTCCACTATTGGTCTGTCTGCATCCCTGACAAACATTCCTTGGTATTTTCCTGCCTTTTCTGTGAATTTTACCTCATCATCAATAGGACTGAAAATTTTGACTTTGCGTTTATTTGCAATTTTGATATCCTCTTCACCATTTGCAGGAGATAGGTGGACTAGACCGCTTCCTGTACTTGCGTCTACAAATGTTTCAGAGACCGCTACATGATAATTGCCTGATTTTGAAATTTCATTTAATTCTGGAATTAGATCTAATAATGGATGAATGTATTTTTCCCCTTCAAATTCTGAACCTTTGACTGTCTTTTCAATTTTATAATCTTCAATTTTGACTTCTGTCATAAATTCTTCTAATCTTGTTTTTCCCACCACCCATGTCTCATTTTCTACTTTGACATATGCATAATCTTCTTCTGGCTGTAATCCTACCATCGCATCTGTGATAAGTGTAAATGGCATTGTAGTCCATACAATTAAAAATGCATCTTCATTGATTAGTTTGACTTTATAGTATAGTGATGGGTCTTTGACTTCTTCATAACCTTGATTTACTTCTGCATGGCTTAGTGATGTTTGGCAACTTGGACAATATGCAATTACTGTAAAATCTTCTTCTAGAATTTTATTTTCATATGCTTTTTTGAGAACTTGCCATTCTCTTTCAATGAATTTATCTCTAAAAGTCCAATAGGCTTTTTCATGATTAAATGACATTCCAAGNNACTTCAACCCATGTCTTGTTAAATTTTTCAACAATTTTTTTACATTCTGAAACTATTCTTTCAATTCCAAATTCTTTGATGGCCTCTGTCTTGCCTCCTGAAACTCCTAATTCTTTTTCAACTTGTAATTCAACAGGTAGTCCTTGTGTGTCCCACCCTCCGTTGAATTCAATTTTTTTCCCTTGTAATGTGTTGAATCTATACCACAAATCTTTGATTACTCTGCCTCTGAGATGACCTGCATGGGGAATTCCATTCATTGTAGGTGGGCCTTCAATGAATCTTATTTTTTCAGGTTTGTCTGATGCAAAAATTTGTTTTTCCAAATCTATGGATTTGATGTATTCTTTAACTTGAGATTCTATTGCTTTTGCATCAAATTTGGCGGATAGCTCCATCTGGATTTTACTATTTTTGTGGCATTATAAAGATAAATTGATTTTTTGAGACTTGGATTATATAATTGAGTAAAGAATAATTTTTGTTGGTAAATGTCTTAGTGATTGGTTCAGGTGGCAGAGAACATGCTTTATCTTGGAAATTATCTCAGAGCCCAAAAGTTGAAACCGTTTTTACAGCACCTGGAAATGGGGGTACTGAAAATAATGTATCAATTGATGTAAGTGATTTAGATGGATTGTCTGATTTTGCTCAAAAAAATAATTGTTTTACTGTAGTGGGTCCTGAGGATCCTCTTGCTGCTGGAATTGTCGATAAATTCAACAAACTTGGACTGCCTATTTTTGGACCTTCTCAAAAAGCAGCCCAACTTGAATCTAGCAAAATTTGGGCAAAAGACTTTATGAAAAGAAATGATATACCAACTGCTAGATTTGAAATTTTTAATGATCCTCTCAAGGCTCAAGAATATGTAAAATCCCTTGATTACAACGTAGTTGTAAAAGCCGATGGACTTGCTGCTGGAAAAGGAGTTATTGTATGTGACAGTAATGATGAGGCTATATCTGCAATCAAGACCATTCTTGTCAATAAGACATTCGGTGATGCTGGAAATTGGATAATTGTTGAGGAAAGAATTGATGGTATTGAAGCCTCCTACATTGCCTTATCTGATGGTGACGTTGCAATTCCAATGGCTTCAAGCCAAGATCATAAGCGAATTTTTGATAATGATGAGGGTCCTAATACTGGTGGAATGGGTGCATATTC
>JBOEHF010000014.1:0-12695 GCA_050633805.1 Candidatus Nitrosopumilus sp. | reverse complement strand
CAATCCAAATTGTTCCTTGATCAATCTTTGTTGGAATGCCTGCTTCTTTGAATTCAGTAAGCATTGGACCTGGTGCTATGCCTGTGTTTTTGGCAGGAACTATGATGTCAATACTTGCAATATCGCCACCTCTTGCTGCCATCATGATTTTGTTCTTGGCAAGAAGAACGTTTAGCTTGAATGGTGACATGTCTGTAAAGATGAACATGATTTGGCCCTTCAAATCGCCAATGATGTCTTTGACTCCTGGAATGTCTAATGTCTCTAGTGCTTTTGCCGCAACTTTATCTTTGACACAGACAAACTCTACTTGATCTTTGAGAGTTTTTCTTAATGGTAAAATCTGAGTTGAACGAACTTTGTTCATTTGGATAATTGAAATTACTTTGTATTTTTTTGGTAACTCTGTTAGTTGCTGATACATCTGTGTCTTTCTCTTGGGATAGACAGTTCTATTTTCATGCAAATTTCTTCTTAACCTCTTGTGCTTGTTTTACTGGTTTTCCCATTGTTGTTTTAATCAAAATCTTTTTCATATTCTTTTCACCGTTTGGTAATTTCTTTTCAATTGCACTTAACACTGCATGTGCATTAATTGCCAAATCTGCATCCTCCATTGTAACATCTCCAATTTTACATGAAATTGAAAGTGATGCTCTTGTTCTTACTTTGATGCATGCTCTGAATCTTTCCAAGAATGCTTCAATTGATGCATCAAACGGAACCGGTGTTGGCATTTTTCCTCTTGGACCTAAAAGCTGACCCAATGTTTTACCGACAGTTGGCATTACTTTGGTATCTGCCAAGAAGAAATCATATTTGTTAATGAATTTTCTAGATTCTCTTTTGTTGGCTCCAAATTTTTCTAGTTCTTCTGTTCCAATTACAGAATCTGCTTTTGCAGCTTTTGCTTTTTGGCTCATGTCCCCTGTTGCAATAATGCAGACAGATGCTGGAGAACTAGTCTTTGGCAGTTGCACTACTTCGTTAATTGCAAATCCTTTCTTTACATCAATATCTTTGAAAGTAATGATAAGCTCTACTGATTGCTTGAATTTCCTCTCTTTTGCTGCAGCTTTGGCATCTTTTATCATATCTACTAGCTGAGACTCTGTAATCATTACGAAACAATTTCAAGAAAACCTACTTAAAATCGTTTAGAGATTTGCCTTTTTTGACAATCATTTATTTTAAAAAATTACATGTTTTTGGCAAAAATATTACAAATAAGGTAAAAATGATGTCAAAAACCTACATATATTAAATCAGAAGAGGTTTTTTCGAGTACGTTGCATCGTTTTGATGAATTGGATATGAAATTACTATACGAACTGACCAATGATGGCTCAATTTCTGTCCCTACACTGTCTAAAAAACTCGGAATCAATGCTTCAGTGTTGTATTCTAGAATTAAGAGAATGATGAAAAAGAAACTAATCAAGAAATTCACTATTGAAATCGATGATTCTCTCTTAGGAATTGGCGTGAAAGCGAATGTTGGAATTAATCGAGATCCAAAGTTCAAAGATACCATCCAAAAGAAATTCCTAGAAACTGCAGAGATTGTATCGATTTCTGAAGTCACTGGCAGATTCGATATTATGATTCAAGTTTATGCCAAGAATCTTGAAGCACTACATTCTATTGTAATTGAAAAGATTGGGAAAATAGAAGGTATTCAAAACACTGAAACCTTTGTAGAGTTACAAAAAACCGACAAAGATCCCGTCTATTTGATTCAATAATTTAGAATCTTACAAATCCTTACTCAATGTCTTTAATGCAAAATTCCCGCATTTTGGACATCTGTGTTTTTTCAACAAATCTGAATGAGTTTGCATGGCCTTTTTAGAATAAGTGACTTCTTTCCCACAATCTTGGCATACGCCGGGAATGTCTCCTTTAGGAAGCATGTCTTTCTAAATTCTGTGTCAACTTAAGCGTATTGTCTATTTTCAAGAGTTTAGAAAAATAAACGATTACCCTGATTTAGAATCAATACATTCTCCTGCATGCTCTACATTTACTCCATGACATGCTGCATCCTCTATTCCACAAGCATAAGTAACTCCATCTTCCCCACAAGCCGGATCATAAACAAGGCATTGTATTGAACAAGTTTCTGATTCTTCAGGATTGGTTGGAGGATTCAATCTCTGTTCTTTATCAATACGATCATAGCATTCTTGTAATTCTTGGGGCTGGCCTATGTATTGTTCTCGACACTCTTGTTCAAGGTATGTTTTTTGCAATAATTGCCATGCAATCTTTTCACGCTCTTGCTCATCAATATCTTGTAGATTTTGTGACTCCATCGATGAAATTAAAACAACTGCAAATGCAATGCCCAACACTATAGAAATTATAATTGTGATAATTGTTACAGATTTCAATAATTTTTCATAAAAGATATCAACTTAAGCGTATTGTAAATTTTCAAAAATTTATACTGCATGCCTATTGGTTATTGCAGAATGTGTTTAGGTTAAATACAAATTTTGTTATAGTGGAATAGTGTAAGTGAGAGAAAAGTGCGTCGAGACGTCATTCTCTCCTTTGACACGAATTTTAAATAATTTAGATTTCAATAATTTTCATTTCTTTGCTGCACGTTCTACAAATTCTTGCCATTCAGTATGGGTGACACTAGCTAATGGCTCCAATATTTCGGGTTCAATCTCATCAGAGAACCCTAGTTGACTTTTGAATTTATCAAAGCAGGTCTGACAAGTTGGAATCTTTTTCTTGATTTCACCCTGTTCTTTAGCTGGGATGTATTTTGTAACTTTGGCATTTCTGCACATTACACACATCTTGTCAGCACAATCTTTGCAAAACCAACCTAGTTCAATTCCTTGTTTTTCAGCTCGCTTTTTGTTTACAAGATATTCTGAATAATCGTCATTTGTGAATCTTTCAATAACTTTCTTTTTGCAATTAATACAAGTCATTGTTCTACCAATCATGAATCTATTCGAATTTATGATGTTAACTTATTTTTAGATTGCCTAATTTTTCTAAATTAATTTGAAACAAATTTGGTTTAGAATCTAATCCCCATATTCTCTTTTTCTTCTATACGTTCCACATTTAGGACATGGTTTCTTCTCCTCCTCTGGAAGAGTAAGCTCTAAGGGAGTTCCACAATCAAGACAGGATTCTGTGATTTTTGATGACATTATTTTTTACACTTTTTACATCCACAATCAAACATGTCTGCTTTTCCCATACACTGATCATGATGCTCATTATAGCATTTGTTACAAATCACCATTTTCAGATCCTCCAATTTTTGAGTTTTCCAATTATTTTTTTAAACATACTATGGCTAGATTCTCGTTGGTATATACTGGCGCATTGAAAGAATTTCATGTCTAGCCCTTTGACGAAGAATCTTTTCCAGAAATACTAGTGTAATAGGCAACCATATGAATTGTCATAAAATTAGTGAAATCCATGTTTGGAGATATTCCAAACATAACAAAATTCGTAGATGCCTAAAATGCAAATCTAGAATCCCATTTACTGAGAAATAATATCATCTCAAATGGAGAATGCATAAAACTACAAAACAAATCTAAATGAATTTTAGATTGTTATCTATTCTCAAAATAGTTTAGAATCTATTTTTTTTATTGGAATTTTTCGTCCCACTTGCCTTCGTTAACTTCAGAAGTGATCTCTTTAGGGGTTTTTCCTTCCACTTTGACTCCTAATGCAAGACATGTCCCAATGACTGTCTTTACAACTGACTTTAATGAACTAGCATAAGATTTCTCTAGTTTTGTGTTTGCAACTTTGACGATTGAATCCATTGTGACATCTCCTGCCCACTCGGTGCCAGATGCACCAGAACCTTTCTGTATTCCTGCTTCTTTCATGATGAGTGCAGCAGCCGATGGAATTCCAATTTCAATTTCATATTTTTTAGTATCTGAATCAACCACTACTGTAACTGGAACTTTCATTCCCTCAAAATCTTTGGTCTTTTCATTAATGGCGTTGATAACTTCCATGATGTTTACTCCGAGTGGACCAAGTGCTGGACCTAAAGGTGGACCTGCTGATGCTGCTCCGCCTGTTACAAGTGATGATACTTTTTGCTCTCCCATGTTAAATCAGACCCTAAATGAAAATTTAATCCTTCCTAAGCCTCACTAGACAGCTTTAGGTAGTTTGCGTCTACTGTGACTGGTAATTGGTATGATGCATCTAACAAAACTACGGTTGCCTCTTCCTTGTCGGCATCAATTCTTGTAATTGTTGCCTTCATTCCCTTGAATGGGCCACCTGTAATTTCTACTACATTATCTACTGCTAAAGTGGAAACTGTTGATTTCTTGACTAGGTATCCTTCAATATCTTTGAATTCTAATTCTCCTCTAAGTTGACCTCTGATGTGTCTAACTCCTTCTACTGCCATGTATGCATCACTAGGATTGATTGCCTCAATGACAACGTATCCTTTCAAATCGCTTACCCAAAATACTGATTGAACGTTGATCTGATTTGCATTGGCTTTAGCTTCTAATAATCTCATTACCACTTTTTCTTGCCCTCCTGTGGTTCTAATTGCAAACAAATGTGATTTAATTTCCTCAGACATGTTACCTACCAAATGTAATCACTGAAAACACAAACTGAATTGTAAAACCAATGGCTCCTACTCCTGCAATTCCTAGTAAAACTAGTCTGAGGTGTTGTGAATACTCATCTTTATCTGGCTTTTTTGCCATTTTCAAAGTATTTGCCATGTTCTTGACAGTCTGCTTAGGGTTCATTGGTGGAAATTAATAAGGTGTCCTTATATCTCTTATCTCATGGAACTACTAATTGCATATCAAGATGATCCTGCAGGTCACAATATGGCAAAATTTCTTTCAAAAGAAATGACTTTGAAAGATGATATTTTTCATGGAAAATACTATGATCTTCTAATCATTCCAACACCTGCAATTTCTGCTGATTGGCTCGAAGAAAAATATGATTATGACGGATTTATTTTTCTCTCAAAACATGCTGCAGAATCTGGAGTTTTGGCTTTGACTTGTCACAATACTGGAAATTTCTCTGATGCAAAATTTGGTGGAAATGATAGACAAGTTGCAATTCCAAAACCAGACTTTCAAAAAACATATCTTCAAACTCTAAAAAAAAATCAATCACAGTTCTCTGAATTTGAAATTACTCTGGAGGCAACTCATCACGGACCTACTGCATTAACAAAACCCTCGATCTTTGTAGAAATTGGTACTACTGAAAAGCAGTGGAACGATGAATCGCTATGCAATTCTGTTGCTGAACTAGTTCATCAAGTAATGTCTAATCCAATTAAAGAAAACCCAGTTGCAATCTGTTTTGGTGGGACTCACTATCCAACAAAGTTTACTGATGAACTACTCAATGGCAAGTTTGCACTTGGAACTGTAATTCCAAAACATGCACTAGAGAATCTCGATGAAGAACTATTATCTCATATTGTCTCACAAAACAAAATGGCAAAAGTTGCCCTATTGGATTGGAAAGGTCTTGGGTCTGCAAAACAAAAAGTACTTGAACTTTTAGAAACAACGGACCTTGAGGTCATCAAACTTTGAATCTTCAACAAAAGATTTACAAAAAATTACTCGAAGTACCCAAAGGACAAATCACAACATATGGAGAACTAGCAAAAGCTGTTGGATTAAAAAATGGCCAAAGAGCTGTTGGGAAAATTATGAACAAGAATCCGTACCCTGTTATTATTCCCTGTCATAGAGTTGTAATGTCTACTGGAAAAATTGGAGGATATGCCTATGGGGAGAATATCAAAACAAAGATGCTAAATGATGAGGGAATCCAAATTCAAAATGGCAAAATTGTGGAATTAGAAAATAAAATTTATCGATTCTAATCTTTTCGTTTTTCCCTAATCTCATCCATCAGGAGTCTAAGGTGTGCCTTGTTTCTGACTGTGTTTCCACCGACCTTCTTGTATAAAGCCCAGAATTCTGGATTTGTCAAATCTTTTCTGTCTTTTGCAATTTTCAATAGTCTTCTCAAAGAGCGAACCTTTGCAACATAGACTTCCTTTTTACCTACTCTAGCTCCTTTTCTTCCTTGTTTGGAACCTTGAGTTGTACCTCTCTTGTTTCTCTGATCTTTCTTTGTTTGTGCTCTTCCTTTAGAAGTGCCAGTAAATGGTTTGATTGTAATTGTGTTTGCTGTAATGAGACTGCGAATGTTTTCTCTGGTAATTGCATCTGCAACATCGTCTAGATGATCAGCATCGAATTTGATTCTGTGAACACCGACGCCAGTGACTCGAGATGCGAGTCTTTTTTTAGCTTTAAGATTTACTACCACTTGCGCTCACTCTTGCGTTAAATATTTTGAATTTTTGTTCAATTGCTTTTACGATAATCTCTTTTCTCTTTTTAGTTCCAACACCGTGTGCAAATCTGACTCCGTCTTTCTTCGGGTCTAATTTTTCTAAATCTGATAAATTGTAAACTAAGTTATCTGTAAATCCTGATGGATGTAATCCTCTTGCTTCTTTTGGTCCGCCATATCCAACTTTGACAAGACCTGGACGACCTCTACTCTTTTGTTTTCTTTGGTGATGATCAATACCTTTTGGTTTTCTCCAATTGGTTTGAAGTCTAACATAACGCCAACTTTCTGGTCTGATAAAATCTGGCTTGTTTTGTTTAGCCTCTTCTCTCTTTGCAAGTAGATCTTTGTTAATCGTCATTAGATTAAGTCTTGAATTTTGGAATAAATACGTTCCTAGACGCAAAAAAATTCTATATGGGAAAAAGATAATAAGGTAACTTTGGTCGGATCGAATATCTCATGAACCACCCTGGGATTGAACTTAGTATTTTTGGAGGTATAACCCTCTGACCCAAGTACTTGGTACTTCACCATCTGAGAAATTTTCCTCACAATTGATTGCCTTTGGAATCAAACCATCTACTGTCCACAGAAATCTTAGTGTTGATGATATGGTCAAATTGGCAGTTGAGAGAAAAGAAGGTGTCGTCAACTCTACAGGCTCTTTATCAGTAAATACTGGAAAATACACTGGTAGATCCCCTGATGATAGATTCATTGTATATGATGATAAAACCCATGAGACTATAGATTGGGGAAAAATTAACCACCAGTTTCCAAGTGGCAAATTTGAGAAACTTTTTGAAAAAATGAAAGACTTTGTTGATAACAAGGAACTTTTTGTCTTTGATGGTTTTGTAGGTGCTGATCCTGAAACCCGTTTGCCAATTAGAGTAATCAATGACCATGTGTGGCAAAGCATGTTTGCAAGCAACTTGTTTATCAGACCAACAAAAGAAGAATTAGAAAATCACGAACCTGAGTTTACTATTTTATGTATCAATGACTTTGTAGCAGATCCTGAAATTGATGGAACAAGAACTGATATCTTTATTCTAATTGATTTGACAAGAAAAATTGTTTTGATTGGAGGAACTGAATATGCAGGTGAAATGAAAAAGTCAATGTTTGGCGTAATGAACTTCTTGTTACCTGACCGCGGCATTTTCCCAATGCATTGCTCTGCAAACATTGGTGAAAAAGGTGACACTGCTTTGTTCTTTGGATTATCTGGCACTGGTAAAACTACACTATCAGCAGACCCTAACAGAAAATTAATCGGAGACGATGAACATGGATGGTCTGATAATGGAACTTTTAATTTTGAAGGAGGCTGCTATGCAAAATGTATCAACCTTAGCCAAGAAGCAGAACCAGAGATTTGGAACGCAATCAAACCTGGTGCTCTATTAGAAAATGTTGTACTAAACGATAATGTCCCAGACTATGATGATAATGCTTTAACAGAAAATACTCGTGTTGGCTATCCGCTAGACTTCATTCCAGGATCTGTGATTCCTAGTGTCGGTGGAAATCCTAGAGTAATTGTATTTTTGACTGCAGATGCCTTGGGTGTATTGCCACCTGTTTCTAGACTTACCAAAGAAGGGGCAATGTATCATTTCATGTCTGGATACACTAGTAAATTGGCTGGAACTGAAAGAGGAATCAAAGAGCCAAAATCTGTTTTTTCACAGTGTTTTGGTGCTCCATTCATGCCTAGACCTGCATCAGTATATGCAAAACTCTTGGGAGAGAAAATCAATGAACACAATACAGTAGTCTACCTTGTCAATACCGGTTGGTCTGGTGGCCCATATGGTGTTGGAAATAGAATCAAAATCAAATACAGCCGTGCAATGGTTACAGCTGCTCTTTCAGGCGGACTAGACATTGTAAAATACAGACATGATGATTTGCTTAATCTGGATATTCCAACTGAAGTCGAAGGAGTGCCTTCTGAGATTTTAGATCCAAAGAATACTTGGGTTGACAAGGACTCCTATGACATGTCTGCAAAGAAATTGGCTCAAATGTTTGTAGAGAACTTTAAGAAATTCGAAAATGTATCCTCAGAAATAATTGAAGCTGGACCAAAATACACCCAATAGATTATCTTCTTTTAGCAAATCCAAATATTGCAATTCCAATTACAGCTATACTAATTATAATAATTTGTCTTTCTGGAATTTCAATAAAATTAAATCTGTCTTGATTCTCATCAAGTGAATTAATTTCAATTACACTAAATGCATTTGATGTGTTACCGCCCACTCTGATTTTAGCATCAACCCAATACTCTGTATTCTCATAAACATCAATTGATGCTTTTTTGTTTGGTGTTGTAGTTGTTGTTTTTTCACTTCCGTCATAACTGTTAATGACAGAAATTTTTGCAAAACTCCACTCTTCAGGATGATAAATGTCAAAGGATAGTTTCTCATTTTGCTGTGTTGCTGAAATTGAACCCTGTGTATGATGTAACAAAAATGGAACTCTGTATTGTAAGCCTTCATGACTAATCCTCATCAGTCCTTCATGTTCTCCAAAATTATCTTCTAATACGCTCATCCTTATTCCCAAAACATTCCCATCGATTAGCTCTCCTGCAAATTCTACAAATTCAGGCCCATCAAATGTTACGTCAAATCCATCCCATGATCCATCAATTGATTTTAGTTGGAATTGCCTTTCGAAAATTTCATCATCAGATGATGTAAACGCAACAAAGTTTGGAGGCTCTATGATCAGTTTTGCATTGTATGCATTCTCAATGTTCAGTCTTCCTGCACCTGCCTCATGAATGGAGAATTCTTGCTCGTAGGCATCTGATACGGGCTCAGCTGTAGTCAATAGAAGAGATTTGATTTCATGGTGGTGCAGATCTGGGTTCTTTTGAAGCAACAATGCTGCTGCTCCACTCACATGGGGTGCAGCATAACTTGTACCACTAGTAAAGTTGTATCCTGCAAAGTTTTGTGTGGTATTGATGTATGCGCCAGGGGCCACGATTTCAGGCTTTATGTAAAATGGTGATACTGGTCCTCTAGAACTAAAATGTGCAACAAAATCTGGATTGTAAAATAATTGCAATACTCCTTGGTTTTCACCTGTTAGTGATTCTATAATTTCCAGTCCCTCTTCTCTGTCAATTGATACTACTGGAATTTGCGGTTCATATCCTGGTTCAATGAATTCGTGAATTAATTCTCCCAAGAAAATTCCTGAAATGTTATTGTAGACAATTACTGCTTTAGCTCCTGCATCTGCAGCATTTTTTTCTTTAATTGAAAAATATAACAATTGGTCTTTAACATCACTGCCTCTCTCGACAATGACTATTGCATCCTTTACATCCAACCCTTCAAAATCTTCAATCTTTCCATAACCTGCAACAATTATTCTCTCTTTGATTGGCTCATCAAGTTTCGTAGAGCCAACCATTGGAATTACTGTGTATGGCTTTTCATCTACTTCTAGCGTTGCAACCAAACTCGAAGTCAGATTGTTGTATGTTGCACCGACTGTTACAGATCCAAAATTCCTTCCAGGACTCCCAATTGATTCTAATCCTGGTCCATCGTTTCCAGCCGCTGTAACTACAAAGATCTCTTTGTCTAGTGCTTCATTTACTGCACGTTCAATCTTTGTGTTTGTTTTGTTTACTCCTAAACTAATGTTGATTATGTCTGCTTCATCTTCGATTGCTTTCTGAATTGCCCTGATGATAAGATCCGATGACACTCCTTCACCATCTTCAGAAACCTTGTAAGCTAGAATTTTTGCCTTTGGTGCAACACCTGACTTTTTCCCATCTGCTGCAATTACCCCTGCAACTTGGGTGCCATGACCGTTGGTGTCAAGTGGCGGTTCGTCCTCTTGAATGAAATTATACCCTCCGACTACTTTGCCATCAGGTCCCCATCCAAGTAAATCTGGATGATTGTAATCTACACCAGTATCAATTACTGCAATCTTTACTCCTTCCCCATCAATTCCCTCAATTCTTGGAATATCTGTTCCGATAAATGGGACGCTCCTATCCAAAAATAATTCAGAATCATTCTGTGTTTGTAATTGTGAAAAAACTAGAATTCCTGAAAATATACATATTGAAGAAAGAATTAGTAATGATTTCACAAATTCTCTAAGCGTTTTAACAAGTAAAAATGAATTGCTTAGTAAACCAATAAATGGAATCAATTATCAAATGACCTCATGGGAAAATACACACTTCCTGAAATGCCATATGCTTATGATGCATTGGAACCTCACATTGACGCAAGAACAATGGAGATTCATCACACAAAACATCATCAAACATACACTGACAAACTAAATGCAGCTCTTGAAACTTGTCCGGCTGAAATTCAAGACAAAGATATTGTTGATATCTTGTCTGACATCAATTCAGTACCAGAAGACAAAAGAAGTGCAATTAATTTCAACGGTGGTGGTTACGATAACCATAGGTTATTCTGGAATAATATGAAAGCAAATGGAGGCGGAGAACCAGGAGGATCAATTGCAGACGCAATCAATGATTCATTTGGAAGCTTCTCTGACTTCAAAGAGAAATTCTCATCTACTACAGCTGTAATTCAAGGCAGTGGTTGGGGATGGTTAGTATACAATCCTTCTACATCAAAGGTTGAATACAAATCCATGTCAAATCAAACCAGTCCAAGAACTGAAGGACTAGTTCCATTGCTAGGCTGTGATGTTTGGGAACATGCATACTATCTCAACTACCAAAACAAAAGACCAGTCTACATTGAAGCCTGGTGGAATGTTGTAAATTGGGATGAAGTAGAATCTAGATTCTCTAAATCAAAATAAAGATAATTCTTTATTTTTTATTTATTCACTTATTTTGAATTTTTCATGTATCTATGAATGAATTTATATCCATCAGAGAAGGGTTTGTTGTAAATGAGTGAACAACAGGCCGAGCAATTGATGCAACAGATGCAAATGCTTGAAACATACTTTTCTGATTTATCTCAAAGAGAAGCAACTTTTGTGAACATTCTGAGAGAAGCAACTGCTTCAATAGAATCACTTCAATCCCTTAACAAGAATCCTGAAACTGAAACTCTAGTTCCAATTGGAACGGGAACATTTGTCCCTACAAAAATTTCATCAACTTCAAAACTTGTAATAAATATTGGTGCAGGAGTTGCAGTCGAAAAAGATTTTACTTCTGCAATCAATTATCTTGAAGCCAGAATCAAAGAGATTGAAGTTGCTTTACAAGATACATCTGCAAAAAAACAAGATGCTGCTTCAAGACTAGAGCAAGGAAAAGCACAGATGAATCAAATGATGCAATCTATGCAACAACCACAACCTCCAGCCTCAGGATAAATCATGTTTGATAAGCTTCGCAAAGCGTTTTCTAATGCAGCGAAAAGTCTTGGTGAAAAAGAACTTAATGAAAAAGACATTGAAGATATTCTTTTTGAATTAGAAATATCCTTGATGGAATCAGATGTTGCAACTGAAGTAATTGATTCAATAAAATCTGATCTTAAGGAGAAACTAATTGGTTCAAAAGTTGACAAAAAGGAAATTGAAAAATTTGTAAAAGATAGTTTGATTTCAAGTATCTCTACATTGTTTGATGCTGCTGGGGAAGTTAATCTCTTTGAAAAAATTAATGAGAAAAAGAAAGAGGGCCAGCCTTTTCTAATTTTATTTGTCGGAATTAATGGAACTGGAAAAACTACATCGCTAGCAAAAATTGCACATATGTTAAAGGAAGCAAAGTATTCTGTAGTAATTGCCGCAGCTGATACATTCAGAGCTGGTGCAATAGAACAGTTACGTGAGCATACAAACCGACTCAGTCTAAAACTTGTTGCACAAAATTACAATTCAGATCCTGCAGCAGTTGCACGAGACGCAGTACTGTATGCAAAGTCCCATAAAACAGATGTTGTTCTAATTGATACTGCTGGAAGAATGCAGACAAGTGAAAATTTGATGCAGCAAATTGCAAAAATCACCAAAGTTGTAAATCCTAACATGAAAATTTTCGTAGGCGATTCACTAGCTGGCAATGACACTGTAAATCAAGCCCGTGAATTTTACGAACATGTAAAATTTGATGGCTCTATTTTGACAAAGAGTGATGCTGATGCAAGAGGTGGTGCAGCATTATCTATTGTAAAAGTAACATCTACTCCTGTTCTTTACGTTGGAGTTGGACAAGAATATCCTGATCTAAAACCCTTTGACAAGGAACTTTTCCTAGAAACTGTATTTGGTTCACTGGACAATGTGGAAATTACAATGTCTGCTGAACCGGCACCAGAACC